>JBDTEB010000269.1:0-3055 GCA_039922795.1 Chitinophagaceae bacterium | reverse complement strand
TCCAGCGCAATAAATACAATATGCTTGCTTCTTTTTTAAGGTGTGGATTTTTTGAGAAAGCTCTGCAAGCGGAATGGTGATAGCATTTTCGACAATTCCTGTTTCACATTCGCCGGCACATTATTTTTCACCGCTGGATTCTGAAGATAACTGTTCACCAGCGCCGTATCCTGCAACCTTACATAGGCGATCTGCGGCGAATAATCCGGACGGCCGTCTTTATTATCATCTCTTTGTCCTATAAACCCAACCGTGCTGAAAAGTGGGTGTTCATTCTGAGCGGTGGTATTGGCATCAGCTTTCTTAATAACGGTATCTGCACGAAGGATGTCAGAAATATTGCCTGTGTCGCGCTTTGCTGCAACGGCAAGTTTGGTAGAATCTTTCTTTGTTGAATCAGCAGCTTTAACTCCGCCTAATACAATGGCCAATGCTTTGTCGGCCGCTTCGAAAGACTGTCCCAGTTCGTTGAACGTGTACAATTCGTAAAATTGCAAGTTCGCTGTTGACTGAAGGAAACGCCGTACGCGGGAAGGATCCTCTGCACCGGCCAGTTCCACGGTAATGATACCCCTGGTTTCGTCAAGATTGATATTAGGCTGCGCAACTCCAAACTTGTCGATCCTTTTTGTAAGAACATTATAAGTTTGTCTCATCGCTGCGCTTGACTGTTCCCGGATATAGGAAATCACCGAGTTGTCGGAAGCGTCAATCTTTAATTTATTCCGCGTGCTGTTCGCAAAGAGGGGACCCATGCTCACACCAGGATTCACCTGACTGAAGGATTGGGCAAACAGGGTAATATAATCTGAGTTACTGCTAAGCTTTTTGCGGGTGGCTTCATCCAGCGCCTTTTTCAAATTAGGGTCACCGGGATTATTTGCCAGGTTTTTGATCAGCCCTGAAAGTTCAACGTCAAGAGTTACGTTGATACCGCCCTGGAGATCCAGGCCGAGCAGCAATTCGTTTTCCTTTGCCTTCTGATAGGTAGTTCCCCACCAGGTTATGCTTTTTTCTTTCGTGCTGTCAAGCAACCTGTTGTAGCGGGTCTTGTACACCTGGTCGAGTGTGTCCTGGTACAATGCCTGCATGTCTTTGTTGCCGGGATATTTCTGATCGACCGTAGGGAGTTTTTTTACAGCCAGCATCGCTCTTTTCGCCATTGCAGATTCATGGCTGTTCACAAACCAGGTAAAAGAAAGCAGATACAGAGAATAAACGATAAACAGACCCACGAAAATGGTTACCAAAGCTCTCATTGCTGTAACTTATTTAGTTATATTTTTTTTGAAGAGCGGCAAAGATAATGTTTTACGGCATATGTTGGGGACTGATTCGCGTTAATGCAAAGCCTTTAAAAACCCGGATTTTACCATAACTTTTAATAGTAAGATTTTGATTGTCAGATTTTTAAATAGCTTGTCTTTATTCCGGTATTCGACGACACGTAGTGATCCGTGTAATGAAAATCATTTAATTTCAAATCATGAATTCTTTCCCGGCCATTTTGATATTTTGTGTGCTGTCGTTAAAAGTCGTTACTGTAATGGCATTTGCCCCTCTTGCCTGTTCCGGACCAGGCATCGCGCATCAACCGTTTTTTCAAAAAGATACTTCTCAGCCATTGACTGCCTTTACGCGTACCGATCGTTATTTTGAGGACCTGCTAAAACAGGGTCCTCCTGAGCTTAAACCTTTTCTCGACGCTGCGGATTCGCTGGGCATCCAGATTATCTACACCAGGATCGATCGGAAGGCAGATAATAGTCCTGATTTTACGCGTTATCATTACCGTGTAAACCCGGAAAAATATTTCTACCCCGCATCCACCGTCAAAATGCCTGTTGCCCTGCTGGCACTTCAAAAGCTCAACGAACTGAAGGTGTTCGGACTCAACGAAAATTCCGCCATGATTACTGAAGCGGCCCACTCTGGCCAGACGCCGGTCTATAATGACCCCGCTTTTGAAGATGGCCGCCCAACCATCGCCGGATACATCAAAAAGATTTTCCTGGTTAGCGATAATGACTCGTTCAACCGGTTGTACGAATTTCTTGGACAACAATACATCAACGAAAGACTGCATAGTATGGGATATGGCTCGGCCGATATCCTTCACCGCCTTTATATTCCGCTGTCAGAGGAAGAAAACCGAAACACCAACCCGGTTTCTTTTTTTTCAAACACAGGGAAAAGCCTTTATACACAACCGCTGACGGTGAGCCATCTAAAGTACCCCCTGCGCAATGATTCCGCGGGGCACGGATATCTTGACAGCGGCAAACTGATCCAGACACCATTGAATTTTTCGAGGAAGAACCGCCTGCCACTGGAGGACCTCACTTCCATATTACAAAGCATCCTCTTTCCACAATCGATGCCTGCCAGCAAGCGTTTCAATCTGCGCCCCGATCAGTACCCTTTCCTTTGGAAATACATGTCGCAGTACCCTACAGAAACCGGGTTTCCACTACTCGACAGTTCGATAATGCACGACGGCTACGTAAAATTTTTATTGTATGGCGCAGACCGGAATCCGCTTTCAAAGACACTGAGACTTTTCAATAAACCCGGAGATGCCTACGGATTTCTGACCGACATCGCCTATATCGCCGACCTGGAAAACAACGTAGAATTCATGCTGAGCGCCACCCTGTACTGCAATCGTGACGGCATTCTCAACGACGACAGGTACGATTATGAGACCATTGGTTTCCCTTTCATGAAATTACTTGGCAATTATATTTACGAAGTGGAAAAGAAACGAATCCGATCCCGTGCACCAAATCTCTCTCAATTCAGGATCGTATATGATAAGTAGGTTTTCTGATGCGGTAATCATCATTTTTTAAGATGTATCGATTTCAATACTTTTGCTCGCTTTATCTTCATCCCGATTTTTCACCTAAAAAATTAGTTCGTTAATGCACGAACCAGCGTATGGAACTTTCTTCAAGATTGCAACTGTTCAATGAGCCTGAAACGCTAAAAATGGCCAAACTGGGCAGAGAACTGAGAAGCCAGGGAATAGATATAATTGATCTCAGCCTCGGTG
>JBDTEB010000268.1:0-2772 GCA_039922795.1 Chitinophagaceae bacterium | reverse complement strand
GGACTTTAATTTGGTGAGCTCACGAAAGGTAAGAATGTCGTCAACGATCTGGCTTTGATTAGCCAGTTTTTTCAATACATCTTCGCCTGTCGCATACTGACCGCTCTTTGTTGTTTTACCTTTCGAGTCAAGTTTCAGTTTGTCAAAAAGAACCTCTCCCAATTGTCTGGGAGAGGCAAGATTAAATCGTACGCCGGCCTGGGCATACACACTTTCTTCACGCAACTTTGCTTCCTTCTCCAGTTCTTTCGAATATTCGCGAAGAAAATCAATATCGACACGCACCCCTTCGAATTCAATATCCTTCAATACATTTACCAAAGGGGCCTCCAGATCATGAAAAAGCGTATTGACAGATTTTGCTTCTAATAATGGCGCAAAGACATTTTTTAATTGCAGAGTAATATCCGCATCCTCAACCGCGTACTCTTTTACTTTTTCAATGTCAACATCGCGCATCGTGCCCTGGCTCTTGCCTTTTTTGCCGATAAGATCTTCAATCGGAACAGGGGCATAGCCAAGATATTGGGCACTCAGAATATCCATATTTCGACGGCCATCCGGCTCAAAAAGATAATGAGCCACCATGGTGTCGAAAAGCGCTCCGCTTAATTCAACATCATACCATTTCATCACAAGCAGATCATACTTGAGATTCTGACCGATCCAGATCTTGGTCGTATCGTTAAAAAGGTCTTTAAAATAAGAAAGGATCTTTAAAGTTTCATCCCTGTCGGCAGGACAGGGAACATAATAGCCCTCCCCTGTTTTATAGGAAAAGCTTAATCCTACAAGATCAGCTCTATTGGCATCGATATTTGTCGTTTCCGTATCAAACGAAATTTCCGTTTCAGCTTTTAATTTTTCTATCAGGTCATTGATTTCTGCTTCACCAGTGACGAGAAAATAATTATGCGGGGTATTAGCAATGTTTTTTTCTGCAATAAGGCCAATGTTTTCCGGGTGTTCTTCCAGGATATCCTCAACAATTTGAGCAGGCTTTTTTTGTTCCACCACAGTTCCAAACAAATCGGTCTGTATGCCTTCCTGAACGCCGGCATGAACGCTGAATTCTTCTCCCAATATTCTTTTACCCAGCGCCCGGAATTCCAGTTCGAAAAACAGGTCTTTCAGTACTTCCCTATTAAATTCTTTTATCCTGAAATCTTCTTCATGAAACAGGCAGGGAACCTTTGTAATAATAGTCGCCAGTTTTTTACTCAGGATGGCCAGGTCTTTTCCGTTTCGCACTTTTTCTCCCATTGAGCCTTTTATGGCATCTGCATTCGCCAGTACGTTTTCCAATGTGCCGTATTCACTCAACAATTTGGAGGCGGTTTTCTCGCCGATCCCCGGAATGCCAGGGATGTTGTCGACGGCATCTCCCATCAAACCGAGAATATCAATTACCTGTGATACATTTTTTATATTCCATTTTGCGCAGACTTCTGCGGGTCCCATGATCTCTTCCCGGCTCCCCTGGTATGGCGGTTTATAGATTTTGATATTTTCTGTCACCAGTTGGCCGAAGTCTTTGTCTGGGGTAACCATGAAAACCTGGTAACCTTCTTTTTCCGCCTGTTGGGCCAGTCCACCGATAATGTCATCCGCTTCAAAACCATCGCATTCAATAACCGGAAGGTTGAACCCGCGAATAATACTTTTGATGTCTTCCAAAGAATCAGAAAGATCCTCGGGAGCTTCCTGGCGATTGGCTTTATAATCTGCAAAATCGGTATGCCTTTCCGTTGGTGCGGAGGTATCGAACGCGACAGCCAGGTGAGTGGGCTTTTCTTTATTGATCAGATCGAAGAGGGTGTTTGTAAAGCCGAATTGCGCATTGGTATTTCTGCCCTTGGAAGTAAGGCGCGGACTGCGGATCAGGGCGTAATATGCCCTGTATATGAGAGCCATGGCATCAAGCAAAAACAATTTCTTGGTCATGTTGCTAAGTTAATCAGCCTTTATGTAATAGGGTAAAAGTTATTGTTACCGGTATCCCGCTGCCTGCAGGTTAAAGAGTTCAGCGTAACGGCCAGCTTTGGCAAGAAGTTCTGTGTGGCTGCCCATCTCGATCATTTGTCCCTTGTCCAGCACCAGTATACGATCCGCCATGCGAACCGTTGAGAACCGGTGTGAGATCAGAACAGCCGACTTTCCCCGGGTCAGCTCGGCAAAACGCTGAAACACTTCATATTCGGCCCTTGCATCCAGCGCAGCCGTAGGTTCATCGAGGATAAGGATCTGGGCGTCTCTCAGGTAAGCTCTGGCGAGTGCAATTTTCTGCCATTCGCCGCCAGAAAGCTCAACACCATTATTAAACCGGCGCCCAAGCATCTGCTCGTATTTATCCGGGAATTTTTCGATAAGCAGATCGGCGAGGCTTTGTTTGGCAGCGTTCTCGATTAGTTCATGGTTTTTGATTTCGTGTATATTACCCACACCAATATTGTTCGAAACGCTCATTTGGTACTTAAGGTAATCCTGGAAAATGATTCCTGTCTGCAGACGAAGCGCCGTAAGATCATACTCTTTTAAATCAATACCATCCAGCAGAATCCGGCCTTCTGTGGGATCATACAAACGGGCAAGCAATTTGACCAGGGTGGTTTTTCCTGCGCCGTTCTCACCTACCAGCGCAATCTTTTCTCCTGGTAAAAGGATAAAGTTGAGGTGTCGATTCGCCCATTTTTCAGAATTGCTGTATTTAAAACCGACGTCGATGAATTCAATTCCCTTCCTTATTGGATTTGGAAAAGGAATTGGTTTTGC
>JBDTEB010000267.1:0-5930 GCA_039922795.1 Chitinophagaceae bacterium | reverse complement strand
ATGCCGTAGAACACTACCTGTCTGCGATTGAACAGTGCCGTGAACAGGGAGGAAAATTCATAGTGGAAGGCGGGACCCTCTCGGGAAAAGATTACGAAAGCGGATGTTTTGTGAAACCATGTATAGCAGTCGTTAGCGCCAATACTCCCATCGTTCAGATAGAAACCTTCGCCCCTATATTATATGTAATGAAGTATCAAAAGCTTGAAGAAGCCATCATGATTCAAAATGCTGTACCGCAAGGACTTTCATCGGCAATCATGACTCTCGATCTGCGACAGGCCGAACTGTACCTTTCAGTTTCCGGTAGTGACTGCGGCATATCCAATGTAAATATTGGAACAAGCGGAGCAGAAATTGGTGGTGCTTTCGGGGGTGAAAAGGAAACCGGTGGGGGGCGCGAAAGCGGAAGTGATGCATGGAAAGCCTATATGCGCAGGCAAACCAATACCATCAACTACACGAACAAACTACCTCTGGCACAGGGTATCCGTTTTGATTTGTAAAAAAATCCTAATTTAAATCACACAGCTATTTTTTTCGGTCATAAACTTTAATTTGGACAAAAACAACGATTGATTATGCAAGGATTTTTTAGGATTTTGATACTTACCTCGTTCATGACGGCCTCTCTGGCTGTCTCTTACGCTCAGGGCAATTCTGTTAAAGAACTTCCCAAAGGATGGCACCTTCTCGATGAAAAAAAAGATGGCTTCTATGGCATCAGTTTAGACAGGGCCTACGAATTTCTAAAAGGTAAAAAAAGCACACCTACCATCGTTGCGGTCATAGATTCCGGTATCGACACACTTCATGAGGATCTGAAAGACATACTCTGGACAAATCCGAAAGAGATTCCAGGCAATGGTATAGATGATGACAAAAACGGCTATATCGATGATGTACACGGGTGGAATTTTCTCGGTGGTAAAGACGGAAGAAATGTGAAGGATGACAGTTATGAAGGTGCCCGTGTTTACCACAAGCTCAAAAAGGTTTTTGGCACAGGCCCTGTAGATACAACAACATTTGACCAGGCTAAAAAAGATCAATATCAGATGTGGTTGAAAGTAAAGGCTAACATCGAGGGCGCTGCTTCTTCTGGTGGCGTTGATATTTCCATTCTGAAAGGCGTGCTTGACAGATCAGTTCTTGCGGACAGTTTGCTGAAAAAAGCAATAGGCAAAGATGTTTATACCGGTACTGATCTGGATAAATACACTCCAACCAGTTCTGAGCTAACTAAAGGAAAGGCCGCTCTTCTATATCTCTTCAAAGCCAACAATATGATGGAAACCACCAACAAAGAGTTCATCGACGGACTCAAAGAGTATGTGGGTGGAGAATTAAAAAAGAAAGCGTCTGCCATCACAGCACCTGAGGATCTCAGGGGAGAAATTGTAAAAGATAATGAAGAGGATATTACTGACCGGTTTTACGGCAATAATGACATCATGGCCGGGACTCCCTTTCACGGAACACACGTCTCAGGTATCATAGCCGCCAAAAGAAATAATGGTAAAGGAATAGACGGTATCGCTGATAATGTGAGAATAATGATGGTGCGTGCAGTTCCTGACGGCGACGAGCATGACAAAGACATCGCCAATGCCATTCGCTACGCCGTTGACAACGGGGCGAAAGTGATTAATATGAGTTTTGGAAAGAGCTTTTCTCCTGAAAAAGCATGGGTTGACGACGCGGTCAAGTATGCTGATTCGAAGGGAGTTTTGCTGGTGCATGCTGCCGGAAATGACGGAGCCGATGTTGATTCAGCGGATAATTTCCCCAATGCGAACCTTAAGCAACTGCACGAAAGGGCAGGCAATTGGATCACTGTCGGAGCAAGTTCGGATCCCCATGCAGAACCAGGTTTCAAGAGCCTGACAGCTTCCTTCTCCAATTATGGTAAAAAAGAAGTGGATGTTTTTGCGCCAGGTACAAAGATTTATTCTACAGTTCCCGGCGGCAATACTTACGCTAACGCACAGGGTACAAGCATGGCGGCACCTGTCGTAGCAGGAGTCGCGGCACTGATCCTGAGTTATTTTCCTGCTCTCAGTCCGGAACAGGTGAAAATGATCATCGATAAATCTGCCACCCCGATCACAGATAAGGTGAGGCTACCTGGTGGCGAAAGCACGGATATGGTTTCCCTTTCTGACATTTCTGTTTCGGGAGGAATATTGAATGCTTATGAAGCGGTGAAGCTTGCGTCAATAACAAAGCCTGAGGCAAAAGATAAAATACCGGCATCTACGCTAAAGAACAGGAAAAACTAGTTTAGCCAGGATAATAATGAAAAAGCCCCTGTATCAGCGAATGCTGATACAGGGGCTTTTTAAATGTAAGACTGTTTTTAAAGAAACTCCGCCGGGTACAAATTACTGCAAACCTTTTTCCAACCAAATATTTTTAGCGAGCATCTACCTGTAATTTTCATTCATCAGGACTTTTCTCTTTTGTATTCCGCTCTTGAATATACTCTTCATGGTTTACTGCACTATCATCTTTGTCCATCGGCCCTTCTATCTCTTTATTTTCGTCCTTTTTGTCGTCGTTGATCGAGCTGTTTTCCTGGCCTTCCCTGACTGGCGTTCCCGTTAGTGCCTGAGAGGTTTCTACTTTGTCTTCCGGCTGATCCCCGGAGTTTGTTTGTGTTTCCTGATTTTGTGTTGGCATAACATTAAGTTTAAATTCATTACACGGCAGGTGACTACTTCGTGATCATCGGCAGCAGCAGGTCAGTGACGAGCTGATTACCTTTATCATTGAGATGTACCCTGTCGACTGTCAATATTCCGGACTCTTTATTTTCCGGGTTATTGGCAAGATTGTAATCGAGAAAAGCCTTCCTTAAATCACAGACTGGAATATTGTTTTTCGTAGCAAGAATTCTCAGCATCCCTGCGTATTTATTCATATCACCATCCTGTTGATTGGTAAAGTCAGTCTTTTCACCGATCACTGCAGGAGTGCAAATAATTATGCCACACTTCTTTTCCTGTAATTTCCTGATCAGGGCCTCATAAAATTTGACAAATTTATCGGGATCGGTTCCTGTTCCTGAAGTTGCTTTGTGCCATACATCGTTTACGCCAACGTAAATAACTACCAGGTTGGGATCCTTCGACAGCACATCGGATTCAAGTCGCAGGTAAAGATCGTACACTTTATTTCCGCCGATACCTGCACCAATCAGTTCGTAATTTGCTTTCACTCCTTTTTTCTCCAGTGCCTGCCCTATTTTCGTAATGAACCCGTTTGGATTAACCGCTGCCTGGGTAATGGAATCGCCAAAAAAGATAACTTTCTTTGGCTTCTGGAAAGACATGGATGATAACAGCACAAAAAAGAGGCCTGCCGTCAGCAAGCGGAGGGAGTTGTTCATTTGTCAGGTTTGTTAGAAGGCGAAAGTAGGGAAAGCCTGTTAGCTGCAGGCATTTTTGTACGCAGCCATCAAATCTAATTACATCCTTTCGCACTGACCGCGGAAATCATATAGCTCTTTTCCGGTGGTGCGTCATACATCATACACGCCACGCAATCCTGGGCTTTCAGGGTATCATTGATCTTGAAATAAAACTCCTCACCCTTTGCCCACATCCCGATTTTACAGGGATTGCTTACCCGGAACACATTGTTGTACACACCATTGCCGCTGATGTCTTTCCAACCGTAAGATCCAATGCTGTCCTGGTTTAGAACCTGCACCACGAAGCTTGCGCAACTCACTCTGAGCACCTTCGCCTTAAGACATCCATCAACTTTCTTGTTACAGACGAAGCCGGAAAAAATCAGGAGGGTGATGAATGGAAGAAACATCTTCATAAAATACTATTTAGGATAAATGTACCGGGAAAAGGTCAAACGACCATCTGGCTGCAGCCTCTCACATCGCTAAGATCCAGGCGCCCCAGCACTTCGAAACTTCCATCTGTATGCAGGTACGCCAGATCATCCGAGGCGATAAAAGAACAGGAGTATATATTCGCCAGGTCGATCACGTTCAGTGCCCCTTTCCTAATCCCCGCCGGGTTCGCTGCCTGAATGGCAAAAGGATCATCTTCTGCCCTTACCAGAACTTTCATCCAGGATGGACACCTGAAAACCCCGTCCCCGTAAGAATATGCCTGAGAAAGGAGTTCTGTCATCCCATATTCGGAATGAACAGCCTTCACCCCGAGTCCTTTTACCAATAACTGGTGTATTTCATTTCGCGTCATTTCCTCACGTCTCCCTTTCATACCGCCGGTTTCCATTACGATGGTGTTACCAAGTTTCATGGAATACTTCTCCGCGAAATCCAGGAGAGCAAACGTTACTCCGATCAACAAAGTTTTTTGACCAGCCGCATCAAGAACCATTAATTTTTCAGACAAGGCCTTTTGGTCATGGAGATAAAATCCTCCGGAAGGGTGTGCACTCAAGTCAATCAGCCTTTCTACCATGAGAACCAGGGACGAGTTCGATCTTTCCAGATAGGAAGGCAGCAGTCCAAGAATACAATATGCTGAAGGCTCTCCGTAGAAGACGCGAAAAGCACTTACGAACGATTGCTCATACAACGAAGAGTCACGAACGTAGTGACGACTTGTGGAAAGACCGGTGGTACCACTGCTTTCGAAGATAACTTCCGCATCAAATTGAGTGGTGACAACTGTCTGGGTCTTGAAAAAGGAGATCGGAAGAAAAGGGATCTGTTCAATATTAATTACTCGGCTGGCATCAATGTCAAGGGTATCACAATACTGTCTGTAGATCGGATTTTCGCTGTGTTGGAAACGGAAAATGTCCAGTGCCGCACTGTCAAAATCACAGTCGGGTGTAAAAATATTATGCCCAAATTCACAATTCATGTCCATCAGTTCAAGGCCTATCCGTTAAATTTGTTTAAATAATTATTAAATGCGCGTACTCTCCGTTCTGATCATTTTCTCTGCTATTGTGCTTTTTGCCTGTAGCAAAGGTAAGTACAGTACCCGTCCATCGCTCACATTAAAGAACGTAAGCACCTATGTTGTTCCGGTCAACGGCTCACTTGATTTTACGTTTAATTTTACCGATAAAGAAGGCGATATCAGTAACCTCCTGTATGTTCGCAAGATCAGGATGAACAAGAGAGCCGTTGCTACCATTCGTGACTCTTTTGCACTTCCTGTTCCGCAGTTTCCAAATAAAATGTACGGAGAGATAGACCTTAATATGGATTACAATAATTACCTCGTATCTGCCAGCAATCCACCCCAGACAGGCAATCCGCCAAAGGCGGAAAATGACACACTAGTGTTCAAATTTGTTCTGAAGGATAAAGCTGATAACAAAAGCGACACTGTCACGACCAACAAAATAGTTATCATCAGACAATAGGTCAGGGTAATATTGCCCCTACCCTCTCCCGGTAACTATGCTCAGGCGTTTATTCAATCTTTTTATTTTTTCCAGCGTTTACATCGCCCTTGGTGCCGTGCTCATGGTTTACCAAACAGTGGACCTGCTGCACATTACCGGGCTTGCTTCCAGCTATTATTACTTCGTTTTCTTCTCAACCCTTTGCAGCTATAATTTTCACTGGTATCTTACGCCGCCTTCCTCGGAACAGCAAATGCGTGTGGAATGGACTCAGCAACACCGTAGTTTGCACCTCATCCTGTTTCTGGTAGGTACCTGTGGTTCAACTTACTTCTGTTTGCAACTTTTTGATCACATCGCCTGGCTGGCCATTGGGGTTATATTGACTTTTCTTTATTCGGCCCCCAAGATCTCCTTTCCTCCTTTCACCTACCTGAGAAAAATCGCCATCGGTAAAACTTTATTTCTTTCAGCTGTGTGGATGTATGTTACCTCCCTGCTGCCACTGATCATTTCCGGGACGGCAGTACTCAAAGCGGAATGGCTGTTTTGTCTCAGCCGTTTTTTCCTTATCTATT
>JBDTEB010000266.1:0-3225 GCA_039922795.1 Chitinophagaceae bacterium | reverse complement strand
CCTGTCTGAAAATCATTGCTTCAGCAATACCACATTAATTCGTCAGTATTAATTCTTGGTGTTTCACCAATTAACCGGGGAAGGGATTTGCCGGATCGGGCGGGGTTGTCGAACAGGCTTTTCCTGTTCGGTCAGTGTGAAAGTAGATCACGTTCTGATCAGATCAAATACCCTTTTAGTGGTATTTGCGGGGAAGTATTAATGCGTTACGGCTTTCAGTCCAATAATGGACCCGATCAATGTGACAATGAAGAATAGTCTCCAGAAGGTCGCAGGGTCCTTAAAAACCAGGATGCCAATCAGTGCTGTGCCAACGGCCCCGATGCCTGTCCATACCGCGTAGGCTGTTCCTATGGGCAGAGTCTGCGTGGCCTTCACCAGCAACGCCATACTGATGGTTAGCGCAACCAGGAAACCCAGGTACCACCAGTAAACAGGGTTACCCGTGGTGGATTTAGCTTTGCCCAGGCAAAAGGCAAAGGCCACTTCAAATAATCCGGCAACAATTAAAATGATCCAGTTCATGGCGTTGCGTTTGTGGGTTGGAAATAAGGATAAAGCCGATCTAATCTATTTTACTTTCGCGTACTGGTATTTTGCAAACCGGATAAAATTCTGCCAGTCGTATTCCGTGAGATCATGAATGCCGTCTCGTATATGATAACCCAATGGCGACGCAGTCACCGGGGTGTTCACCGCGGGCGGATTTGCAGGAAGGTTTGAGGTTAACCCATAGAGGGCGTACACATTTTCTGCGTTCTTTAAAGAAAGGTAGGTGCCTATAGGATCAGCCCATAGATCCCTGGTGGCATTGGTTGCATAAACCGGTCGCGGTGCTATAAGGGCTATCAGCATGTGCTGGTCAACCGGCAGGTCATTTTCCCTGTTATTAAATCTTTTGTAATTGTTATCAAACCAGTGCGGAAAGATGGTGTTGATCCTGTTGATCCTTTCGCCAAACTGCCGGCGGGAAAGGGCCGCACCGGTATTGCCCGAGCAGTTGGAAAAACAAATCGCGAAACGCTGATCTTCCGCCGCGGCCCACAAGGAAGCCTTCCCTCCACGGGAGTGACCAACGATGGCGACTTTCTTTGCATCGATCGATTTATCCGTTAAAAAATAATCCATCACGCGGCTGGCGCCCCAGGCCCAGGCCCCAACGGCCTTCATACCATCGTCGGCAGTCAATTGCTCCGGATACAGTCTCAGAACGCCATCCACATATTTCTCTTTATCGTCAGGAGCCATATCGGAATACTGGATGGCAGCTATGGCATACCCGCTGTCAATAAGCATTTCTGCGGGCCAGAAAGCGCTTTTTGTTTTCCTCGACGGGTCTGTAATTTCTTTTCCGCGATTATTGATCAACAGAAAAACCGGGACGGGTTTTGTGGCTTTGCGAGGTATGAAAAGCAGAAGATTTATTTGTACGGAAGTATTATTTCTAAACACCTCTATCACCACTTCTTTCATTCGGGCACGGCCATTCATCGTTTTGTCGTCTTCGTGGGAGACCGAGAATTTTATAGCATCAAATGATTTCGGCATTCGACCATAAATATTGGTTTCGAAAAGGGATAAAATTTCGGGCCTTCTTGTTTTCTCCCATTCGGATTTTGTACTGACTTTTTTGCCAGAAAGGGTCATCAGTGCATCGGGCAAACTGTATGGTGGTACTTTTGCTTCATCATAATTGGCCTCCCTGGCATCCTGCGACCTGAGGTCTGTCAGCAACATGATGCAGATAAAAGCGAGCAGAAACTGTTTCATTGTACTTTTTTCAGGTATGGAATTCCAGACTATCGACGAGGGGCCGGGTTCATGATTTGAATCGCCTGCCTGCTGATCGCAAAAGGAGGATTATGGTTGTAATCCCTGCTCATTCGATATGCGCCGACACCCACACCATTGTTTGTTTTTACCCATGTTGCATAATTGATCAGGTCTGCCGTCGCAATAGAATCCTGCGGTGCCCGGTCCTGTTTGCCATTGGCATATAAAAAGCTGTCCCCGTTCACAAGAAAGATCAGTTTTTCCAATCCATAAAAATCGACCAGCGGCTTAAAGCCCCTGATGCCGCGGCCTCTCCACGAATGGCTTCCTGTTGTATAGGATTGGAAAAGAACGTAATCGTAGTTGTTGCGGTACGCTGTGTACATGGTGTCTTCAAATTTTGCTGAACCATCGGTATCGTAGAAAAATACAGGCTTTTTCCCGTTGGCACCAACGATACATTGTGTGCAATTGGGACCATAATATTTTGCAACGGCGAGCAGCAGATTTTTTCCGTTTGTCGCTGTGTTGGGAACGTCTTTACCAAAGGTTCCCGATTCGATGTCGATATCGATTCCGTCAAGTGCTTCCTTTACAATTTCCTGGTTGTAGGTATCGCGGGCCCAGTGATCATAGGTGCTGGAAGCGTTTGGATGATACTGATCGAATCCTGCGGGGTTTATATAACCCGGAATTTTTGTTGCAGGATCTTTTATCGATCCATCAAAATAGGCGTCGTGTGGAAAATGACAGGCAATGATGCGGGTACCCTTCGCCTGGGCGATGCGCCAGTTGGCCGTGGTGGTATCTCTCCCTGCAAAAAACTCCAGGAAGTCCACGCTGTCCGGTGCGTTCGCGGGGTTGAAGCTCGCGGCAGGATCATTGCCGTCGCCGACAAGGAAGCCCACAAACAGATGATGCTTGCTGTTTTTATAAGCCACCAGACCGTTCTGTGCTTTGTTCAGGCTGCCACCAAGTTTCTGGAAACAGGAAGAAAGCAAAAATAGAACCAGGAAAGCGCTGCAAAGGGTGATGATTTTTTTCATATGTAAGTCTGCCGGATCAATAAACTGATTGCCAGTGAACTAAGGTAAGATGGCCGGCCCTGATTTCCATCTGAAAAAGAGCGACGCCTGCATTTCGCGTGTAGATTTCTATCGGCTGGGAGTCTTTGACAAAGATCAATCGTTTGTATTTTCACCATTGGAAAGGGGGGATAACAATGAGGGTTTTGGTCAGATTCAGCAAATAAAAATCAGGCAGGCACATTGCCGCCTTATCACTGGCATGGAATTGGCTTACTGACTCATCGTAAATTTATTTGTATTTGAACCTTTTTAAATTTTCTCCTGGCTGATGAAACTATTGAGAAATACGTAAATTGGCCGAAGATACCATCACTAAAAATATCGTCTTACATGAAAAAATCAGTCATCGTTTCTCTTTTTATCG
>JBDTEB010000265.1:0-4910 GCA_039922795.1 Chitinophagaceae bacterium | reverse complement strand
TAATCAGCGTTGGAACGCCTTGTACATGGAAAGCCGCACTTGCTTGTGGGTTCTTATCAACATCTATTTTTAAAATGGTGATGTTTTCCTTCAACTCCTTCTTAACCTCTTCAAGAATAGGAGCCATTGTTTTGCATGGACCGCACCATTCTGCAAAAAAATCTACGAGTACAGGTTTATCAGCCTGTATCATTTCCTGAAATTTGCTCATATTAAAATATTTGCGGGAGTAAGATGAAATTTGTTATTCCGTTTACCGTTTGCGGGCAAGATAACCATTTCATGATCTGCTTTCTAACAAACCCTCAGACCATTATCCGGATATTGTTTTATTTTTGCGGCAAAATCCTTGATATGGCAGAGAAAATTGTAGACCTCCAGAATGTGTGTGTGTACCAGGGAAACAACCTCATTCTACAGGACGTGAATATAGCGGTTCACCGCGGCGAGTTCGTTTACCTGGTCGGAAAAACCGGAACCGGGAAATCAAGTCTCCTGAAAACACTTTATGGGGATATTCCACTTACAGAAGGCGAGGGTACAGTGGCCGGTTTCAATCTCAAACAAATGGACTGGAAAAAAGTGCCCTTTCTGAGACGCACGCTGGGCGTGGTGTTTCAGGATTTCCAGTTGCTTACCGACAGGAACGTAAATGAGAATCTCAAGTTCGTTTTGAAAGCCACGGGATGGAAAGACGAAAAGCTGATGAATGAAAAAATTGCTGACGTGCTAGATAAGGTCGGACTGAAATCGAAAGGGTTTAAAATGCCTTTTGAAATGAGCGGCGGAGAGCAGCAAAGAGTTGACATTGCGCGGGCCCTGCTCAATTCGCCCAAACTGATCCTGGCAGATGAGCCCACAGGTAACCTCGATCCGGAAACATCCGACGAGATCATGCAGCTGCTTTTTAATATCTGCAACGATTATGGCGCAGCTATTATCATGGCCACCCATGACTATATCGTTATCAATAAATATCCGGCGCGTACCTTAAAAACTGAAAGGGGAAAGGTAGAAGACAACGCTACCATATCAATGCTATAAGTTGCTCTGCGTTTCTGTCATTATTGTAGTGGCCTGTCAATAATTTTTTTCTGAAACGGATGTCTTCCGACTGAAACGGATCTG
This sequence comes from Chitinophagaceae bacterium, assembly GCA_039922795.1. GTDB lineage: Bacteria > Bacteroidota > Bacteroidia > Chitinophagales > Chitinophagaceae > JADCRZ01. Next base: position 3,782 of record JBDTEB010000265.1, on the reverse strand, counting down.
TAAATAAATTCCTGATCACCGCAGTTATCTCATCGGGTGTATTGGCAACGTGACAGGCCGCGCCGATGGCACTGTCCCGAACTGCCTGATCGTTTACCACGCAATGCCTTCCCTTAAAAAGGGCATGGAGTAATTTGAGCTTAATGCCTGTTTCATTAAAGGAAGGAAGAACATTGATATGAGCCCTAGCGATCAGGTCGCCAATCTCCTGTTCGTCAGGGTTCGCGATAAGGCAGGTATTCGCTGACACTTCCGCAATTCGCTGCAGTCGCGCCGAAGGATTCCTGCCAGCTATAATAAAGGGAATATCCATCCTGGCGAATACCTTTTCCAACAGCCAGATCGCTGCCTTTTCATTTTCGGCAACAGACAGGTTGCCATGATAAAGACAGTAATTACCCGATCCTTCTTCACTATGCACTTCCTGGAACGGGGTGAAAACAGGCAGGTAAGAAATGTTGCGGGAGTGAAAATATTCCTTATACGAAAGCATATCCTTTTCAGAGACGGTAATGAAACTCGCCTTGTTTGCGATGGAGGCTTCGTAACGTTTTAGCAACCGGCTTTCACGAAAGAAGTAAATCTTTTTCAGCAATGAGTTTTCGTGGCGGCACAGATGCCTGTAGTACGTGTGCTCCACATTATGCAGTCTTACATATACCTTTTTCTTCTTCAACTGACCTGCAAATAATGGATAGGTGCAATGGATACCTTCGAGCACCACGGGGTAATTATCCTTATTCAGATTATCTGCCACGCTCTTCGACGAACGGGAAGCAACGATATAGGGAATCTCCGTGGAAAACCCTTTATGGCCCTTGTTCCTGGGATAATAGATGACCTCAACGCAATATTTTTCGAGTTCAGTTTGTTCGCCTCTTCCGTACTCAAAGCAATGAAGATGAATTTTTACACCGTGTTCCGACAGGGACTTGATCTTGTAAAAAAGATCAAATACACCGCCATAATCAACAGGGTAGGGTACGTCAAGACAAACAATATGCAGATGTTTTTCCAAAAATTCAGATGATTCTTTTATAAAATGCTACCAGCTTCTTCTCTTCCTGTTGCCAGTTGAAATGTTCTCTGGCTTTCAAACAATTGGCCTGTAATCTTGCGTACAATGTCTCATCCAGCAGCAACCTGTTGCAGGCTGACGAAATAGTGTTGGCGTCAAGGTTATCCAGTAAAACAGCGATTTCGTACTTATTGTTTATTTCTTTGTAGGCCGGGTAGTTTACGCATACCTGTGGAATGCCCGCATGCATGTAGTCGAAGAAGCGGTTTGCCAGGGAAAGATAGTTACTGAGTCCCGTTTTTTCGAAGAGAGTGATACCGATAGCTGCATGAAGTGTGTAACTTTTTAAGAGGGAAGGAAGAATACGACCCTTAAAAAAGATTCGTTGTTCCAATCCTTCTTTTGCGACAAGTTCTCTTGCCTTGCTCATAAAGTTCCCATCACCACAGATCCAGAGTTCCGAGTTTACCTGTTTCATGGCGGGAATCAGGGTCTCAAAACTTCTTCCTTCGTTTACACTACCCTGGTAGAGTATGTAAACTCCTTTCGAAGCAGGGAGGGGGTTTGAATCGAGTCGGGCAATGCTTCTGATCACTTCGTACTCTACTCCATATATTTTTTTGAACTCCTCTGCTATCGGCTCATTTACAGTGTAGCCATGAACGAATTTGGGAACGCTCCATCGTTCAATCATTTTCCAGGCCTTATATATTCCCGGGCGAGTAACAATCTCCTGCATTTCGCAGAAGAGTTCATGCGCATCATAAACCCGGGGAATTTTTTTGAGCGCTGACGCAAGCAGACAGGGTACAATAGTGTCGAGATCGATCGCGCAGACGCAGGCCATTTTTCTGAAAAGAAGAAAAATCAACAGGCGCAAATTGAATTCAAGGTAGAAGAATTTGCCTTTTGTAAAAATACAACGAATCCGTTTTTGTCTGAAGGGCTGAGCAGTGACGGGAATGGAATGCGGCAGCAAACGACCAACCAGTACCACTTCATAACCGTTACGGGCAACCGAAGTACAAATCCTGATCATTCGCTGATCATACGAGAGATCGTTTGTTACGGTGAAATAAATTGTCTTCATAAGAGTCAGGTCCTGATCCCGGCGTTTTCTAAGTTTTCAGGGAGTTAAAATTGTTCCGGGCGGTAAAGTAGTTCTATCATCTTTATTGTTCTTGCAGCTTCTTCACCTTCCACCAGCTGATGTTCCCTGTTATCGAGGGCCATAATTACATTTTCGTAAACCTTGTCATGATTGCTCATTGAGCCCTTGTAGCTGCCGTAGTCATTCTCGCCCCTGCCGGAAGGCATGGCGGGTTTCTCTTCGTTCTTAACTTCAAAATGTTCGAGCGTATTGAGGTATTCCCCTCCAATTTTCACGGTACCCTTTTCTCCAAAAATCGTAATAGATCCTTCCATATTTTTTGCGAACGCAGTGATCGTAAACTGGATCGTGCCTATTGCGCCGCTCTTCATTATGATCAGTGAGGCGCCCGTGTCTTCGAATTCAATTTTGTCGCCGAGCAGAAAATTTCTTTTTATCGTGCCGGCGTTTTCCGGCTCGCCAATAAACCAGATCAGCAGATCAATGAAATGACTGAACTGGGTAAACAGAATTCCCCCGTCCAGGTCTTTCTTCCCTTTCCATCCGCTTCCATAATAACCTGCCGTTCTGTTCCAGAAGCAGTTTACCTGGAACGAGTGCACGTGGCCGAGGGCATTTCTATCCAATAACCCTTTTAGCATGGCCACTGGAGGGTTGTACCTGTTTTGTTTTACTACGAAAAATTTTTTGCCGGAAGATTTTACAGCCGCCAAAACGAGCAATGCATCTGCGGTCGATATCGTCATCGGTTTTTCACAAATCACATGAACTCCTGCTTTGAGGCAGGCGATACTGTGTGGGGCGTGGAGGTAATTTGGTGTACATATACTTACCAAATCAAACTTTTCGGTTAATTTCAGCAGTGCATCAAGGGAATACACTGCGATGCATCCGTACTGCAAAGCAAGAACATCAGCCTTTTGCCGGTCAACGTCGCAAACAGCTATCAGTTCGCCCAGCCTGGCCATTTGAACGGCATGTCTTGGTCCGATCTGTCCGCAACCTAGAAGTGCAAAGCGGTAAGTCATAAGAATTTTATCAAGATAATAGTAACAGATTTTAAACTCGCCTAACAATTTTCGATAATTGTATTAACTTCGCCGCCAAATTAGCAGAATAAAACATTGGATGCCTTTTAAAAAATTCTAAGATGTCGTATTTAACGAAAGAAAAAAAAACAAATATTTTTACCGATTTTGGCGGATCTGCCACCAATACCGGTTCCATTGAAGGTCAAATAGCCCTGCTGACCGAAAGGATCAGTTCTATCTCAAAGCACCTGAAAGAGAATAAGAAAGACTTTTCTACCAATCGTGGCCTTATGCAAATGGTCGGAAAGAGAAAGAGGTTGCTGAATTATCTTAGCAAGCATAATCTTCAGGAATACCGTAAACTGATCGAAAGACTTGGTCTTAGAAAGTAAACTCCCCCGATATATTAACTGTTCCCAACCGTTTTGTGTTGGGAATAGTTTTTTTCAGCGCATAATTCCTATTCGTTCTTAATTTCTCCGAACAACCCGGATTTTCGGCCTTTACAGGCTATTCCGGATAAATGCATTCTCCATATGATTTCTCAACCAATAAGTAAAACCTTCGACCTGGGCGATGGCCGCGAGGTTACCATCGAAACCGGAAAACTGGCACGCCAGGC
>JBDTEB010000264.1:0-10104 GCA_039922795.1 Chitinophagaceae bacterium | reverse complement strand
GCACATTCTTCTATTGACTCGGGGTCGTCCTGTTTTCCCTTTGGGAGATCCCATGCCCCCCTGCGGTAGATCAGCAGCACTTCATCGTTTTCGTTCAGCACCAGTCCACCGGCCGCAGAGATGATCTTAAATTTCTTCCAGAAGGCGTTTTTCAGCGCATCAAAATCTTCATGAACAAAGATACCTGCATGAACCCGGGGTTCCTGCATCTCGTGCAGCATGGCTTTTACGGTATGCACAGAAAGTTCATCGATGAATATGGTATCATCGTGATGAAGATACTCGTTAATTTCCGGAGTAAGAGAATCACAGAGATACAGGGGCTTATCGTTAAAATATACCTTGATATGCATTGCTTTCGAATTTTACCGAAACTACTAATAACTTTGACATCCGAAAGTATTGACCGGGATTACCTGCAACGAAATTTTTATACCAGATCATTATTTACCCCATGACAAATCAAAAAGCCGTCGCAGAAAAACTGCTCCAGATCCAGGCTGTCAAACTTAGTCCGGATAATCCGTTTACCTGGGCCAGCGGATGGAAAAGTCCGATCTATTGTGACAATCGCAGGGTGCTTTCTTTTCCCTACGTTCGTGATTTCATAAAATCTGAACTCTGTAATCTTATTTTTGAAGACTTCCCAGATGCGGCGCTGGTCGCCGGGGTAGCTACTGCCGGCATCGCCTGGGGCGCCTTTGCGGCAGACCAGCTGAAGCTGCCTTTTGTTTATGTGAGACCAAAACCAAAAGAACATGGACTTGGAAATCAGATTGAAGGCTATTTTCAGCCTGGACAGCAAACCATTATCGTGGAAGATCTCGTATCAACCGGTAAAAGTAGCCTCCAGGTGGCTGAGATACTTAAAAATGAGGGATTGGAAGTGGCTGGTATGGTTTCCATCTTCGACTATGGTTTTCCACAAGCAGAAAATGCTTTTAAAACTGCTGGAATCACGTTGAAATCGCTCACGACGTATCAGGAGATGATTGATCTCGCCCTGGAAAAGGGTCAGATTACCAGCGAGCAGGAAAAAGTGTTGTTAAACTGGCGAGAAAACCCCTCCTCCTGGAAACAGAATTAAGTAGATTTGAAAAATTTTTACCGATGAGAAAGTTCAAAATGCTGTTTATCGCCCTTATTGGTTTTTCCACACTGACGATGGCCCAGACCAAGAAAAAGGCATTGGAAACAATTACCATTAAAACTCCGAGTGTGCAGTGTGATAAGTGCAAAGACCGCATCGAAAGATATATGACGAAAGAAGAAGGCGTTACCAAGACCGTCGTAGACTATAAAAGGAAAGTGACCAAGGTGACTTATTGGACGGACAGAACAAATCCCGAAAACATTAAAACCACCATCGCCAATGTCGGATATGACGCCGACGATGTTACCGCAAATGAAGAGTCCTATGGCAAATTGCCCTCATGTTGCAAGAAACCAACCACTCCATAAAAGACCCTTTTACAAGACTTTCAACCCTCGGATATTTTATCCGGGGGTTTTTTTTTCTCCCGAATCCCGCCCGACCCGGAGCTTGGATTTTTCAATTCGACTTTAATAAAACGGAGTAAATGCGTCAGGACCCTCGAATTTAAAATTAAGGATTGATAGACTGTTTCGTCGCAAAGCCCTCTTCATACCCATTGCTATGGGCTAATGGCCTATCGAAACAAATTCAGCTTCTGCTTTCCCTGGTAGGTGAATGGAAAATTTTTGTACACTCCAGCCTTTCCCAACTTCGCTGTACCCTTGATGGTAAGATCCACTTCATTGCTAAGTAGGGCTCCAATGGAATTACTGATAACTGTTTTAAGGTCCAGGTCCAGTTTTACCGGAATTGAAAAGGTGTCCATCTTAGGGATTTCGATCAGGGAATCCAGCAAGGAATGCCCGACAAAATTATTGTTGATCGACAGGTCCATCTCTGCCCGTCTCAAGTTCATCCGAAAATTATTTGGATTATAAAATCGAAGTTCTGCCGAAACGACAGGCGTTGCAAAATTCTTTGTACCTATTTGCAGGTTTGCCAAGTCAACATATTCTATTCCTTTCGGCTTTGCGCATGAAGCGAAGCCGATTAGTAAAGCCATTCCAAGACCCTTTAAAGCCACTTTTTTCATCGACGAGATATTTCCCCCCAAAGTAGGAGTAAACGGCGAGAAGGCAAAAACTGCTTCGAGCAGATCAGCCAAATTTTGCCTAATTTTATTAGCAACTGCTAAAAATGGAGAATTTAAAAAAAGGATTATTTCAACTAATATATCTAGGTAAAATTATAATAACTAAATCATTAATTATCAGTTAAATATATTTTTTACATAACATTTTTATAGGGTTTTTTTAATAGATTCGTTGCACTCTCAACAATGTTCAAAAGACAGATGTGAATAAAGATAGTAGAGTAAAATAATTAGACTTAGATGATTGAAAACAAATATTTTATAAATATTAGCGGATATAAAAAAATAGTTACCAGTTCATGTGTAAATATTTCATCATCCTTGCCGTATCAAAAGTCGCTCCATTTGAACCGTGCAGTTATTTCAGGATCCAATGGACCTATAAAACTGAATATTCCTGTTATAAAAGGAAGAAATCAAAGAACGCCAATTGGCCAGGTTCAGGTCTCATTTGCTGAAAATTGGCGAAAGGATCATTGGAAGGCTATCGTCTCATCCTACAACAGGTCTCCATGGTTTGAACATTACTATGACGTAATGTCATCTTTTTATAAAAACGATTTCGACCGGCTTTTTGAGTGGAATCTTGAAAGTCTGAACATTGTTAACTCAATCTTGGGTGTCAAAACTGCCTGCCGCATTATCGAACATCCTGAAGAAGGAACGCGGTTATTTTCTGGAGAAGATCATTCGCAAACGGAAAAAGTGGAGGACTTTGAAACGGATAAATCGTATCTGCAGGTTTTTAGTGACAGGCATGGATTCCTTCCGGATTTATCGGTTCTTGACCTGGTATTTTGTGCTGGTCCCCATCGGGCAATGGAATACTTAACAGGTACTTAACCGATGCTTTTGCTTATTTTATAACGGATTTGACGCAGAAGCCATGGATTGAGCACTGGAACACAATAAAAGACCGGTTTCTAAGTTTGAATTTTCGGGATTGCTGCCATCTATCACTACCTTGTCAGATTCTGATAAAAATCTATACTTCGCGATGCGCATTATTTTGCTGACGGTCCTCATTCTTGGGTTGATTCTTCCGGCGTACACCCAGGATTTTTCCAACAAGGGTAAAGAGTTCTGGATAGCCTATGGGAATCATGTGAGGATGTTTGGTGCCAATACTGCCAATACTCCCGCAGAAAAAATGCAGCTTTACATGACCTCCGATGTTAATACAACGGCTACGGTCGAAATTCCGGGAGTCGGATTTTCCCAATCGGTCAACATCACCGCAAATTCTATCACAACAGTCGATATCCCAAGAACCGCTGCGCTTCTTGATGAAGGCACTTATGATCTGGGAATTCACGTAACGGCAGCAAAGCCAATCGTGGTTTACAGTTTCATTTATGTCAGCTCCATTTCGGGGGCAACACTTTGTTTGCCGGTAAGCACTTTGGGTAAGACCTATTATTCGATCAATTATAACCAGGTTTCCAACGAACCAAATTCTCATTCCTTTTTTGACATCATCGCTACCGATACGGGAACAACCACGGTGGAAATCATTCCTTCGCAGTCAACGAGGGATCATCTGGCTGGAATACCTTACACCATCGACCTGAAGCAAGGACAGGTTTACCAGGCCCTGGGCAAATTGAACTCATCTACCAGTCCGTACTCCGGAGTTGATCTGACTGGAACTCACATCAGGTCTATAGCCACCACGGCCAGCAAATGCAAGAAAATTGCCGTTTTCTGCGGGAGCGGAAAAATCAGTATCGGCTGTGCAGGATCCGGTACTGCTGATAATTTATATCAGCAGATGTACCCGGTAAGTACCTGGGGGAAGACGTATGTGGCGGTGCCGAGCATAAATAAGGTCAACATTAACGGGCAGGTGAATTTTTACAGAATCTTTCAGTCAACGACGACAGGCATCGTAAAACTGAATGGCGCTGTGATACCATCGACGTCTTTTGTCAACGGACAGTACTATGACTTTACCAACAACATCACAAACTTTATAGAATCCGATCAGCCGATCCTCGTCGCTCAATATTTTTCCACCCAGCAGTGTGCGACCAATCTTGGGGTGGGAGATCCTGAAATGATCTATCTGAATCCGGTTGAGCAGACGATCTCTTCGGTCACCCTGAATTCAATGCAACCTTCCAGCAACACTAACATCAAAGAACATTATATTAATGTTGTGCTGAAATCAGATCCCGGCGCAATAAACAGTTTTCGCATCGACGGCGTTTCGCCGGGACAGTTCAAGACGCTTCCCTCAAATCCGGCTTATAGCTACGGACAGTTTACCGTTACACAGGGGGCTCATACCATGGTTTGCGATTCCGGGTTTAATGCTATTGCCTACGGGTTTGGCAGCACTGAATCTTACGGGTACTCGGCGGGTACGAATCTTAAGGATCTGTACCAGTTTGTGAGTATAATTAATCAATATGCCACGGTAAACTTTCCGGCTGCCTGTCGCAACTCACCATTTGAATTTTCGATGACCTTCCCATACATTGCGACAAAACTGAGCTGGCAGTTTAAAGGTCTTTTTGCAGATACCATAGATCTCAATCCCGTCTCCGACTCTTCCTGGGTGGTCAATGGTAAAACACTCTACCGCTACAAATTAAAAAAGTCGTACACGATAACAACTCTCGGAACTTTTCCGATCACGATTCTTGCTGAAAATCTTACCGGTGATGATTGTAGCGGTGAGCAGGAGATTAATTACGATCTGCAGGTTTTTGAACGTCCGAAAGCCAGATTTGGGCTCAATTCTACCGGTTGCCTCTCGGATGCTGTTTTGTTCAAGGATAGTACCGATGCCGGCGGCAGAACACTGATAAAATTCGACTGGCAGTTTGGAGACGGAGGTAGTTCTGTCTTGAAATCACCTTCTCACAGCTATGCAGGTGCGGGAAACTATACGATCAGCTATTCGAGTGTTTCCGACATCGGTTGTATTTCGGAAGCCTCAACCCAAACGCTTGCTTTTACGGATCTTCCTGTTGCAAAGTTCGCTACCAGCCAGGCCCTGTGTGAAACTAAATCAATTGCCTTCACCAATCTTTCTACCCCCACCGGTACCAGTGTAAAAAGCTGGGCCTGGAGCTTTGGAGATAGTGCGAAAACCATTATCGCATCCCCCTCACACGCCTACCTTACTGCCGGAAATTACGTCGCGACCTTGAATATGGAATCTTTTGCCGGTTGCAAATCAAGTTTTAGTCTGCCGATTAAAGTGAGTGTGAATCCAAAACCGAATTTCAGTGTACCGCAGATCTGTGTCAGTGATCCGCAGGCCCAGTTCTTTGATTCAACGACTATCGCTGATAATACCGGGTCGCTCGCATATCTCTGGAATTTTGATGACCCCCTGTCCGATGCTGCAAATCCCAATACTTCGAATGTAAAAACCGGTGTTCATGCGTTCAAGGCAACCGGCGTTTACCAGGTAAAGTTGCAGGTCACCTCTTCCAATGGCTGCGTTGCCGACACCACGAAAAGTTTCACGGTTAATGGCGCCACACCAAAAGCAGACTTCGACCTGGCCGGCATAGCACAGCTTTGCAGTAATAAGCCAATCACAATACTCGACAAATCGACCGTTGATTTCGGCTCCATTACCAAACTTGAAATGTATTGGGATTATTCAACGAATCCCACAACAAAGACGACAGACACCTCACTTGCTCTGGCAAAAGTTTATGCGCATACTTATCCGGAATTCGGGGCTCCGGCCAGTAGAACAGTACAACTCGTTTATGTCGCCTATTCAGGTATCACGTGTACACAACAAGTGAGCAAGACCATTGAACTGCTGGCTACCCCGCAATTAATCTTTGACAGTCTCAGCCCTGTTTGCGCTGAGATTCTGCCTTACCAATTTGCTGTTCCGCTACAAACCAACGGGCTGGGAGGGGCTGGCGTGTTTTCCGGCGATGGCGTGAGCAGCACCGGATTATTTAATCCGGGTGTGGCCACGGCGGGGACCCATATCATTACCTATAAATATACTTCCGCAAATTCCTGCATTAATAGTAAGGAAAGAATCATTACTGTGTTCCCGACGCCGATGGCCAATGCGGGTCCTGATAGAACGGTGCTTGAAGGTGGATCGATTACGATTGCCGCAACGGGCGCTCCGAACAGTAAGTATTTATGGACCCCAACAAGATTCCTTAACAATGCGAACTCCCTGGATCCCGTTGTGAATCCAACAGAGGATATAAAATATTTGCTAAGCGTAGTGAGCGGCGATGGGTGCACGGGTACTGATGAAATGAGCATCGTCATTCTGAAGAGCATCAAAGTGCCGAATGCATTCTCACCAAATGGCGATGGAATCAATGATACCTGGAGGATTCAGTATCTGGAATCTTACCCGGGTGCTACGGTGCAGGTGTTTAACAGGTATGGTCAGAAAGTCTTTTCTTCTGTGGGGTATTCAAGGGAGTGGAATGGAACGATCAACGGAAATCCTCTTCCGACAGGAACCTATTACTGGATCATCGATCCGAAGAATGGCAGACCGTCAATGAACGGTTCTATTTCAATCATTAGGTAATGTTGAAAATTTAGCTGAATTTTTGGCGTTCAGCAATTGTCAAATGACAGATCGGATCAGGCAATGACAAAGGGTAGGCCAGGCTGGAGTACAAATTAGCGGGAGAATAAAACACTAGAAATGTTTAGAAGCGGGTTGAATGTCGGACTTAAGAAGCAGAAATTTTGCGGTGCACTCATACTGGTAATGATACTTTGTTTTTCATTCAAGCCAGTTTTCGCCCAGCAGGAGCCACATTATACGCAATACGCTCTGAACCAGTTTATCATTAACCCTGCCCTTGCTGGCATAGAAAATTACACCGATGTCAAGATTAGCCACCGGCATCAATGGGTAGGATTACAGGACGCACCTGTCACCACTTACCTTACGATTCATGGGCCCATAGGAAAAGCAGACGATCGAATCACCGCAACTTCTTACGCGATGCCCGGCGAAAATCCACGTGGAGAGAATTACTGGCAACAATACACTGCCGCGAAACCGCATCATGGCATCGGCCTCAAGATTATAAATGACCGCACCGGCCCGTTAAACAGACTGGGCGCTTACGTGGCTTATGCATATCATATCGGGATTACTGCCAGAACCTCATTGGCGGCGGGATTTGAAGCAGGGGTTCGTAATCTTAGCCTCAACAGGAGCAAACTGGATTTTGGTTCTGCCAATCCTGTCGACCCCGCAGTGTATACCAGTGGAGACATTAATTCGGTAAAGCCCGATTTTGGTGCCGGTCTTTATCTTTATTCCCCTGATTATTTCATAGGGCTTTCTGCCCAGCAGATCATTCCGCAAAATGTTTATTTTTCTGATCTCCGGGTAAAAGCTGCCCAGAGTAAACTGGTACCACACATTTTTGCCACTGCCGGCTACCGGTTCATGCTAAACGATGATTTTTCAGCGCTGCCTTCCGTTATGCTCAAACTGGTTTCACCCGTTCCTGCTCAGGTAGATCTTAATTGTAAAGTGCAGTATCGAGACCTTGTTTGGGCCGGACTGAGCGTTAGGCCTACAGACGGATTCGCCGGTATGCTGGGCATAAATGTCTCCAATACTTTTAATGTGGGGTACTCGTACGATTACACAACGTCTGCACTTAATACCCTAAGCAAAGGAACCCATGAGATATTGGTAGGGTTCCTGCTCGGTAATCGTTACGGTGACTGGTGCCCCAGGAATGTGTGGTAATATTTATGGCGAATGGTCATTTCGAGGTGAATTTGCACAGTCGTCGCCCGTCTCTCTCTCCCCCGGTTGAATAATTTTATGGTTTTTGTAAGGAAAGTTGAAACAAATCGACTAATCTTAAAAAATCGTAACTCGTAAATATGAATTTAAAGGAGATAAAAGCCCTTAACGGAAATACGGTTCATCCGGAAAAATGGGTCGATACTTATGCGGATTATCTTTTCGGCTTTGCGATGAAGCGGCTGGATGACAGTGAGCTGGCAAAGGATCTGGTACAGGAAACGTTTCTGGCTGCACTAGAAAAAAATAAAATTTTTGAAGGCCGAAGCTCTGAAAAAACATGGCTCACGGGAATAATGAAGAATAAAATATTCGATACATACCGTCGGAAATTAAAAAATCTGCCACTAAATGAGACCGATCCATTTTTCAGGGAGAACGATGGGCATTGGGTGGTTAGTCAGCGTCCGAAACCATTTGTGCCACCCATGGAAAAGGTGTTGGAAATAAAAGAACTCCGGCAGTCATTAGAAGTCTGTATAAAAAAACTTCCCATGGCCTGGCTGGTCATTTTTACCATGAAACATTTGGAAGATCAGTCGTCGGAGGCGATCTGTTCGATTTTAAATATCAGCCAATCGAATTTTTGGGTGTCGATACACCGTGCAAAACTTCATTTACGGTCCTGCCTGCAAAACAAATGGAATTGATATGAATATCAAAACTAACTGCAGGAGGGCGACCATGATTATAGAAAAAAAGGAATGGGGTAGTATTGGCCTGCTTCAAAACCTTGAGCTGGCAGTACACCTCTCCTGGTGCAGGGATTGTAAAATATACAAGGTCCAGAGCCAGCAACTTAGTCAGCTTATCCGCGAATTTATTCTTCATTCAACCCCTGACGTATCAACGCTTGACAAGTCAGCCAAAGATCGGTTGCGGCAACGTATTGATGACGAGCTGAAAAAATAATTGGAATATGCTGTAAGGTTTTTCACGTGTACCATACAAAGTGAAAAAACAAATGGCAAATCTACAGACGACTATCACCGTTAGCCCCACCGAAAAATGGGGTGCTTTTATAATTCGTTACGGCCTGGCACTCGTTCTGCTTTGGATCGGCATATTAAAATTTACCTCTTATGAAGCAGCTGGTATTGAACCACTTGCTGCCAACAGTCCTTTGTTATCTTGGGCGCTCCGGATGATTAGTGCAGGAGGTTTTTCCAGATTGCTTGGAGTGGTTGAGATAGTGCTGGCTTTAATGATTGCGTCACGTTCATTTTCTCCCAAAGTGTCTGCCATCGGCAGTGCAGGCGCCATATTAACTTTTATCGTTACGCTTACACTCCTGTTTTCCACACCGGGAATCATTCAAAGCGGTTATTCATTTCCCTTTATCTCCGCGATGCCCGGTCAGTTCCTGATCAAGGACGTCGTTTTACTCGGTGCGGCTGTGTGGACCTACGGTGAAGCCATGCATACAGTTCGTACAACTACAGAAACAACCTTTAATTAATAAAAATCAGTACAATGAGAAAAAATCTGAGTGCAATGGGACTACTATTGGCAGGCACGTTAATCATGCTATCTGCCTGTAAGAAAAATGAGTATCATCCCACAAATAAAACTACCGGGTACCTGTATACGAGTATCAATGGGGAAGGAGAGAATAGAATTGTGAGGTTTTCCAGGGCTGAAGATGGTAGTTTAAGTGCTGAAAAGTCATGGCCAACTGGTACTAATGGTGGGGCAAATGTAGGTGCAGGCGGTGATGCTCATGGTGATTTTGATGCGCAGGGAGCCGTACAGCTTATTGACAACTGGCTTTTGGCGGGGAATGCGGGCGGAAACCAGGTATCGGTTTTTGCTGTCGATCACGCATCCGGAGATCTGTCATTTAAATCCAACACTGCTTCGGGTGGCACAAGACCTGTCAGTATTGCTTTTACCAGAAAAGCAAACACTAATAACGAATACTGGGTGGTGGTTGCCAATCAATGGAACAACCCGAATGTGCAAAAGGATGGTGCAAAGATTGAGCGTTACCCAAACAACGCTTTTTTTCAAACAGACCTTACAAAACCGGATGCCAGCGATGCGCAGAGGAATATAAGTCTATTCACATTCAATGCAGCAACAGGTGCTCTTTCACCGGACAAATTACTGGATACTTACAACAGGGAAAATGGT
>JBDTEB010000263.1:0-6283 GCA_039922795.1 Chitinophagaceae bacterium | reverse complement strand
CGTGATCAAAGAAGTATTCAGCATGCGGTCGCCTTCCGGACGTAGTGGCGTGGCATCATTTGATTTATTTTCCATATAACGAAGTTTATATTTTTATTATTTCGAAATGTTGAAATTCAGCGGCCCACGGCTCCGGATTATGTAATACGATCCGAAAGTTCAGCCTTTTGTTAGCTGGTAAGCCAGTAGGAATCAAATCAATTGCATTGATATTTCGAAATAAAAGTAATCAGTTCATCTAACACGCGAGGAGAAAAGTATATTTTTATTTGAATCAGGGTGCACAGGTTAGCGTAGTGGCAGACTGACTACCTGAAAATCGACCAGCCAGCACATCAATACGAAGCTCATTCCCTTATTATGACCGGTTTTTCAACCGGATGAACTATGAACGGGTATTTTTCCATCACCATATTACTCTGTTACAAACCGAAATTCACCGATTCCTTTACCCACAAATATTTTTAGATTGAAATAACTTTTTATAATAAAGTGTTCCCAGCTTGGCAGATCGTGAATTAAGTAAATGCCTATTTACTAATGGTGTATATCTAGTTAGAAATATTAGATTTATCGGCAATGATTTCTTAGGAACAGCAACTATTATTATGCAAATGACTACCAAAGTCCATCCAATTCAAAGCGGGTATTCTTCCTTCTGAATAATGCGAAGCTCAATTACAGATATTCTGTTGCACATCACTAATAGTGGAGCTGTGATATGCTGAGCGATAGAACTTTTGTCTTTTTGAAACAACACAGGACAAAAGATTTCTCCATCACTGCAAAAAATAATTGTAGTATTAAATTATTCCTATTTTCTTAAGACATCACTTTTCGATTTTTAAAATTCCACGCATTACCATGTAATGCCCGGGATAGGAACAAAGGAATTCGTAGTTACCTGGCTTCTCAGGTGCGGTGAAATAAATACTCTCTGACTTACCTGGCTGAAGGAGTAAGGTGTTGAATAAAACTTTTGACGTTGCGGGAATATAACTTAGTCTTTCACCACTGATACCAAGTTTAATGGCTGCCAAACCGACTTCCGTTGCAGCACCCGGCGTAGTGATCACAAAATTATGCAACATGTCGTCGTTGTTGTTGAAGGTTACTTTGATTCGGGTGCCTGCTTTCAACGTGATCGACTCTACATCGAATTTTAATCCGGGTCTTGTACCAACAACGATGGTACGATCCGGACCTTTCGTCCAGCTAGCGGGCTGTTTTGTTAAATGCTTCACCGTTACTGCAGCGATAGCGGCTTTCTCTGCTTTTTTCACCGGCATGTCCATCGCCATATTGTGTTCATGTGCCAATTTTGTAGCAACCCGGTTGGCATCCGAAATAGCCATTATGTCTCCGTCGGGAATGCGGTTAAGGGTATAATAACCATAATTATGCATCAGTGCATAATTGTCCGCAGAGCGGATGCCTTCGGCCTTGATCTCATGTACATATCCTTCCTTTAGACTATCAAGTACCAATCTCACTTTTAGTTTGTCTGCAGAAATTTCGATGGCTTTAATGATCCGTGTATTTTGATTGATGGCCGGGCTTCCATAAATATGATGATACATATAGGTGAAAGAATTGATGTCGTAAGAAGCGGGATTCCTGGCCGTGCTTTCGTCTACAGGCATTGTAAAATTCAATTCGAATCCATCGGGTTTCGCAGTGACCGTTTTTATTTCGAAAGGCAAAGTGCCGCTCCATTCTACCTGTTGCAAACCGTATTGTTGTCCGCCGGTAGATCCCCAGCCACGAGCCGTCATCCCCGCAAATATGCTTCCGTCAGATCCCCAGTTCAGGCGTAGAATTCCGGATGAGAAGCCCTCGCGAAAGGGAAAAACGATTCCCTGGTAAACTCCTTTAATTTTTTCGAGGGCAACCCGCATGATCTTGCTTTGTCCCTGATCTCCAACAAAAAGCTGCCCTTCAAAGGGACCCATTTTCCCCTTTGCCCCGTACGATAAAATGCCCGAAGTGGAGATACCCAGAATGGTATGTGGAAACCAAACGGAAGGAGTTTTTAATCCCGGGACTTTTTTTGCCACATCAAATTTAGGATTGCCTGTATCGGGGATATCACTGATCTTCAGTTTCACGGGAGAGCCAGGTTCACCGGACCAGCGAAGGCTCCGGGGATTTCCCAGGAAGTCTCCTTCTTCCACATGCGCAATATTACCCGACCCGACCCAGTCGCCCTGGTTTTCAGCATAAAAAATATCACCGGCTTCGTTCAACGCAAAAGCTGCAGGTGATCTCAGCCCGGCAGCAAAAGGTTTCATATTAAAATCCTTGTCGAACTTCAGCATCCAGCCATGCCATTTGGATAAGCTTTCGCCAAACCCTATCCAGCCAAGATTTAGGGTGACCACCATATTACCATCTTTGTCGAGGATAGGTCCATACGCATACTCGTGATAGTTGCCGGCCAGGGGCCAGGAATACATGGTTTTGTATTCATCCGCCTCTCCATCGCCATCCAGGTCTCTTAAACGGGTAAGTTCTGAACGCTGTACGCAATAGAGATCACCCCTGATAAAGTTCAATCCAAGCACTTCGTGCATGCCCTGGGCGAAAAGTTTATATACCGGTGCGCGTCCACCTTTCATGTAGGGATTACTGATGATCCATACTTCACCGTGCCTGGTGGCTACTGCCAGCGCATCATTGGGCAAAAAGGTCATGCCACCTACCTCCAGCGGAATATTCTGAGGGATAGGAATGCTGCGCAGTGGATAAATATCATTCTCCCGTTGTATGCGCGTTGTATCCGAGCGCCCGCTGACCGGCTTCTGCGCCTGTAGCATAATATTGCTCATTACAAGTAACAGAAGTAGCCAATATTTTTTTATAGACAGTTCTTTTCTCATGTGAATCAATTTACCAAATCAGTGAATAGGATAAAAGGCCGTTGCCTGCAACGGGCACGATTAGTTCGGCCCCTGAAGACGTTTGTCGGATAACGGGTTTGAACTTTTCGTCGATCTGTATATAGTAGCTTTTGTCACCTGCCATATACCATCCTTTTCCAAGCGAAATAATTGCCTTGCTATTCGCTAATCTGCAGTAAAGGCTGGCGGGCACGTTGGTTACCTCAAGTTCACGCAACAGGCTCCTGTTTTCACTACCCGAAGAAATTTTATCCCAGACATGATACCCACCCGTTTCATATTCAAAACTGGGATTTCTTTGCTTGTCGAGCCGGTACCCCATATTTTTAAAATCATCAAAGGCGACTGAATCGGGCCAGGCTGCCGTGGCATTCTGCAGTACAGCAAGGGCGGGTGCTACTGACAGCGGAACAACACTCCCCAGCGGCCGGGCGAGCTGTGGTTCACCTCTTTCCTCCCACATTTCGGTGGCATCTACAAATGGTCCGTTCCATATTTGGAACAATGCGCCCTGTTTAAGATCGTAAGAATAATTCACCTGCTGCGGACTGCCCACGGAAATGACATGCGTTCTTTTAATGTTATTGAAATTGAGGAAACTCCGCAGCAAATAGTTTGTGCCCTCGGGAGTGATAGTGATGGGGTTCACGGCTCTGGAACGGCGTCCTGCCGGACGTGGCGCGACAGGTGCGGGTTTGTATGCCTTTAGGTTTTTAATGGCCAGCAATCCGCTATCACACGCAAACGTTATTGGTCCGGTGCTTTCCTCCTTTGCAGAAAGTGCTCCGGCAGATGCGCCCTGCAGTTCCACATTTTGCTGAACCAGGCATCCATTGATATAGACATCTTCAAAAACAGCGTTCGTGGTTTTACTGCCGTTACCAAATTGTGGCGCCCTGAAGCGGATGTGAACATGCTGCCACAAGCCAGGAGCTTTAGCCACATTCACCAATGGCGCTTCGCTGCTGAATCCTGACGAATCCTGTGTGTTCTGTTGGCCGATGCCGCCCATGCTGTTGAACGACGGATTTAATTGCGCCCAGCTGTCGGACAGATTTAACCGATACCGACCCTGCAGTAACAGGGAAGCCTTAGTTCCCCTTCCAACGAAGAAATCGAATTCCATCTCGGTGTCGCCAAAGGCAGTTTTTGTCGTCAGGTAACTTTCCTTTTTACCGGGTTCCGCCAGGATGATTCCGCTGCCGGTTGTTTTTTTGAAGCTTTCGAACCTGGGTGGGGCAGTAACTACGTCTGCCACTTCCGACCAGGCATTATCGGCGCGTTCGAAGGAAGCCAGCGTGTTGAATTGGGTTTCATTTGATGCCTGGGGTCGGGCGATAGCCGGAAAGGCCAGCGCCAGGAGCAGGAGCGATCTCGCGGCAATGTTGAATTTCATCAAGGTTGACTTTGTGCTTTAGTTGCTTAAATATAGGGGAAGGTGAGCAATTTTTTTACACGGGCGACTTAAGTCAACTTCTTTTAATTTGGCCCGGATCTTATTTGGACAGCCTGAAATAATCCAGTTTCTCTCCTTTTTCATTGTACACATCATATTTAATTGTATTTCCTTCAATCGTCATGATGGCGTAGTTGTACATCTTTACAGGGTTTGTAAAGATCATGGAAGGCATATCTTTTCCGCCAATGCCCTGCGGCGATCCTCCAGCAGTTCCATTAGTGATATACACGGTGCCTTGCGGATGATCATAAACATTATTGTCTTCCTGGGTCAGCACCCGGTTGTCCCTGATTGCACGATGTCGTTCATACTCGTGCCTATGCCCGGCAAGGCAGAGATCAACCTTGTATTTATCCACGAGGGGAGTAATTCTTTTCTGCCAGCCTTCCACATGACTCCAGCCAAAAGAATACAACGGATGGTGCATGTAAAGAATGACCCAGGTGATTTTTTTGTCGTTTCTTGCCCTGGCGAGATCTGCCTCAAGCCAGCGATACTCGCTGCTGCCAGGTGCGAAGGTGAAAGCCTTTGCATTTTCTGCTCCCTTGGCATGACCCGAGCTGATTGCTACAAAATGGGTATTTCCATAATCATAAGAATAATTGATGTTGTTTGAAGGCAAATTCAGGAAATCATAAAAGACAGGGAACGGTTTCTGGTACTCTTCATGAGTAGAATCATTGTCGACGTCGTGGTTACCTGTTACCGGCATTAGCGGCGCCCTCGCATTTACAGGCTGGGTTATTGCAAAAAGACCATTCCATTTTGATCCCACTGATCCGTTATCAACGATGTCTCCCATATGCACAGTAAACTGGACGGGATATTTGCTGAGCTGATCAACAATGAGGGCAGTCTTTTGAAACTGCTCATTAAATTCGTTGTCCTGTGTGTCGCCCCAAACGCCAACTACGAATTTCTGCATGCTTCCAGGCATCGGGGCCGTTTTGAAGCTGAAGTGTTCGCTCCAGCCATTTTTGTCTGACCCGCATGTGTAGCTATAGGATGTGTTTGGCTTTAGACCTTTTAAAGTCACCTTGTATAAGTTGATCTTGCCGCTGTCGGAATATTTACGAGAAGCTTGCACTGACTTTGCCAGCCGCGTACCCGCTCCGTATTTGATCGTTTCTTCGCCCCCTTTCGTGTCGGCCCAGGTGACGGCCATCGAAGTTGCTGTCGCATCTTTACTTTCGCTGTTCCAGCTCAAATGAATCTGCTGTGGCTGGCCGTAACCGACTACTGACAGCAACACCAGGTTACAGGCAAAGAGGAAGAAAAATGATTTTAGTGTGCGCATTTCTATTAAAATAATTTAGCTACCGTTAATAATTTTTTCCATTGCAATTACCAGCAGGTGTTTTTAGGATTTGCATTCAGCCCGCTCGATAGTATTGGCAACAAGACGTTCACCAGCCGGTGTTTTGAGGACTTAATTTAGGATTTGCATCCAGCTCGTTCGACGGAATTGGCCACAGAAGATATTTTTGATCGAAGGTCGCCCCGCTTTCATTTTTGAAAGTAAAGGCATCTTCAAATTTATTTCCAACGAGATTATAAACTTTTTTTGTTCGTTGTATATCGAAGTAAGCTTTGTTTTCAAAAGCCAGTTCATGATATCTTTCTTTCCAGACTGCTTCACGAAACTGTTCCTTTGTTAATGCCGTGAGATTGGGCAAGTTCGCTCTTTTACGGATAAGATTTACCTGGTCAAAAGCAGCCTGTGTAGGACCGTTAACCTCATTGGAAGCTTCTGCATAGGTGAGCAATACCTCCGGGTAACGGAGAATTGTCCAGTTCTGGTCTTCGTTGAGGTCACCACCGGGCCCTGCCGCTTCTGTCATCCAGTATTTATACAGCGCATACTCGCCAAACTGGATAATTGTTGAACTGTTCTTTTTAGTGTACTGTGTAAAAAAAAACTGCT
>JBDTEB010000262.1:0-6044 GCA_039922795.1 Chitinophagaceae bacterium | reverse complement strand
CACGTCAAGGATTTGCGCGCCGCTTTCCACCTGCTGGCGGGCCACCGAAAGTGCCTCCTCATACTTCCCGTCCCTGATCAGCCGGGCGAATTTTTTTGAACCGGTAACATTGGTTCTTTCGCCAACGTTCAAAAAATTTGTTTCCGGACGAACCACGAGTGGCTCAAGTCCTGACAATCGAAGGAAGGGTTTAATTACAGCTCTTTCCATACTTTAATTATTGCAGCAATAATTTACTGCTTTCGTGCACCTGTAAACAGGATAATAATTTTCAAATGATCAGGTTCAGACTAAGATCTCCTCAAAAACCGGTAGTTCTCTTGGTTTGAATTTCTTTACTTCATCTGCGATATGTCTGATATGATCAGGCGTGGTACCGCAGCAGCCACCTACGATGTTTACAAATCCTTTTTCTGCCCATTCTTCGATGATGTGCGCAGTTTCATGCGGCTGCTCGTCATATTCACCGAAAGCGTTTGGCAAACCGGCGTTCGGATATGCCGATGTATAACAACCGGCGATCTGGCTTAGTTCTTCAACATGTGGCCTCATCTCCGTGGCTCCCAGTGCACAGTTTAGTCCAACGCTAAGCGGTTTGGCGTGCGAAATAGAGATATAAAAGGCCTCGAGGGTCTGCCCGCTCAGCGTTCTTCCGCTGGCATCGGTGATGGTTCCGCTGATCATAACAGGCAGTTCCGTTGCATTGATGTCCCTGAAGTATTTTTTTATCGCGTAAATAGCGGCTTTGGCGTTCAGGGTATCGAAGATGGTTTCGATAAGAAGGAGGTCAACGCCACCATCCGATAGCCCCTTTATTTGTTCGTAGTAGGCATCCACTACTTCGTCAAAATTAACCGCTCTGAAACCAGGGTTGTTCACATCCGGAGACAAGCTGAGTGTTTTATTAAGCGGACCTATGGCCCCCGCCACGAATCTTGGCCGGGATGGGTCCTGAGCGGTGTATTCGTCTGCAGCTTTCCTTGCGACCTTTGCGGCCGAAACATTTAACTCATACGCTAGCGACTGCATGTTGTAGTCGGCCATGGCGATCCTGGTGCTGCTGAAGGTATTGGTCTCTATTATGTCAGCTCCGGCTTCCAGATATTCTTTGTGGATGGTTTCTATTATGCCTGGCTGGGTGAGATTGAGCAGATCGTTATTGCCTTTCACATCCGAGGGCCAGTCTTTGAATCTTTCTCCGCGATAGTCGGCTTCTTCCAATTTATAGCGCTGGATCATGGTTCCCATGGCTCCATCAATGATGAGGATCCTTTCTTTTAAACAATCCTGGATTGTCTTCATATTTTGCCTCCTTCCTGCTTTGGCAGGTTTTAGTGTTCACAGTAGACCGGGCGAAGAAGTAAAAGAAGAAAAAACTGCCTGGACGGCTGATGATGCAGATGGACTTTGATATACGAGGATGGCACCTGCGACGCGGTGAGCCTTTTCCTTGTTTATTAGTTCAGTTGACTGCCAGGGGAGACAATCGGGTATCTGCATCAGGCCGAACAATAAACAAATCCGCCTGGTGCGCGAAGATACGGAAAAAGCGACATGCTTCAAGTCCCGGTTGTCGCTTGTTGCTGCCTCCTATTTCCCTGCCACGTAACTCTCCACCGGGAGCCGGTTGGCCAGCGACCTCGCCAGGGTCATCTCATCGGCGTATTCGAGTTCCCCGCCAAAGGCGATTCCACGGGAGATGGTGGTTATTTTGAGCGATTGTTTGGGTATCTTCTTCTGAATATAATAAATCGTAGTGTCGCCCTGGATATTCGGATTTAGTGCAAAGATCAGCTCCTGCGTCTGTTCTTTCTGGATCCTTTGAACAAGACTATCGATATTCAACTGGTCGGGACCGATACCGTCAAGCGGCGAGATCACACCGCCAAGTACGTGATAGACGCCGTTATATTGCTGGGTACTTTCAATTGCAATTACATCGCGAATGGTTTCAACCACGCAGATGATCTCCTGTTTTCTCATCGAATTGGCGCATATCGAGCAGATATCCGCATCGGCCACATTAAAACACCGTTGGCAGAACTTTATCTCTTTACGCAT
This sequence comes from Chitinophagaceae bacterium, assembly GCA_039922795.1. GTDB lineage: Bacteria > Bacteroidota > Bacteroidia > Chitinophagales > Chitinophagaceae > JADCRZ01. Next base: position 3,983 of record JBDTEB010000262.1, on the reverse strand, counting down.
TCTGGAGATCGCCTCACCAAATTGTTCTACCACTTTTGCATCCTGTTTCAACAAATGAAGCACCAGCCTCAATGCCGTCTTCCTCCCGATTCCCGGCAGCCTGGCAAATTCGTTGACAGCGTTTTCGAGCAGGTTGGATGGCATTTGCATGAGCGGAATTTGTAAGTTTTAGTCTCAGTTGTTATTTTTTGACTTCGCAAGGCGATTGCATCACTATTTCGGGACCTCCACTACCTCATCATTCTCCCAATTTCCCTTCACCTTTATAGGCTTTTTAATCAGCACCACCACTTCCGGCTGACGGCGCGTACCAAAAAATGAACCGTAATCCCATTTGCCGTTTTGATTGACGTCATAAAGTATGCGCAGGGTATATTCTCCCGGAGGAAAAAGTCGCTTATTGAATTCTTTCGTTGTGAATGGTGTAGACTGTTTCACGATGTCACTCTGAACAAATTGCAATACGGGATGCCTCGAAAGATCCAGAGCCGGAAAACGAAGTTTTAGATTTCCATAGTCTGATTCTTTTTTTGCTTTGAAAGTGATGGTATCACTCTTTAATAATTTTCTGCCGCTGCTGTCTTCGGCAAATTCCTTTTTCAGTACCAGGTTGTAGGTACTGTCAGGTTTCCACTGGAGTTTCAAGGCAAACTTCTGATGAAGCGAGTCTGGTAAGAAGCGCACCTTTATGGGTTGAAAGTTTATATCAGTGAGTAAGATGGCCGCACTGTCAAATACTTTCAGAGGATTGGGAAAAATAAGCTTGAAAGAGTCAAGCAAATCCTGGCGGGTGCCGTCGAGATTTGTGGAAAAAGTCAGTCTTTTGTCGGTACTCGCTTTGGCGGCTGTGGTCTGGGTTCTTCCAGCAGTCGATTTCTTTACTTCGGGCGGTTCTGCGTACGCAAATAGTGTTTGAAACGGGGTGCTATCTGCAATAACTACCGGTTTATCTGCGAAGGCAAAAAGCTGTTCAGGGGAATCGTAGCGGGGAGTTCCGCTTTCGCTTTTAACGGCATAAAGATAAAACTGGCCCGCCGGGAGATTTCTAAAAGTGAAGTGGCCTGCGCCATCAAGCCTGGCATAATACCTCGGCCTTTCCTTTACCACGGCAGAGTCAACGCCACTGCGATGCAGCATCACCGTAAGCGTACTATCGACCTTTCCGGTTTCTGCAACGATCACGCTGCCACTAAACTTCCTGTTATCGAGAAAGGTGCCTGTGGAAAAAACATAGGTGAAATTTTTCAGTATATTATTTTCATTGACGTCGCGCACTGAGTTACCAAAATTCAACGAATACGTTGTATTGGCCTCAAGCGTGTCTTTTATTTTTACGGTGATGGTGCGAAGTTTGGCCGTAACGCCCACGATATTTTTAAGGGTAGGGGAAACGATAAGGTTTTCAGAAATGGCCTGGAGGTCAATATATTCGTCGAAAGTAAATACGATACGTTCACCGGTAAAACGCAGAGTGGAATCTTTGGGAGTCGCCGAAATCAATCTTGGAGGCAGACTGTCCCTCGGGCCGCCAGTGGGCGGAATAATATTGGCACAGCCGGTTACACCAGTAATAACCTTCATCCATACAACGGCAAAAAGAACCAGGTAAACGAATTTTCTCAAGGCTATGACCTGTTTTAGAATCTGCAAACATAGGCGGTTTAAGCTTATCGCCTCTTTCAGGGTGTGCTAATTTTATCCCATTCTACGGAAGAAGATGGCATCCGTGCGGGAAAGATCTGCCAAAACTCAAAACGCTCCCTGATTAACCAAACCGCTTCCCATACTGCACCAGCGACATCCTTCCTTACCGCAGCCGGTGTAAAAATCGTGTCGTTGAATCTTCTCCCAGGTCCTTACGATCTGCTGGCTCACGGTCTCTTTATCTGAGGGCTGGATGTATAATTTGACTTTTAAGAACTCGCCGAAACTATCCGGCTCTATAAAATCAAATTCGGTACTCACGGGAATCCACTTTTTGCCCGGTCGCAATTCTACGAGTAAATGATAAAATACCGCCTGCCGCCAATAGTTTCCTCCCAGGGGCCTGAGCTCATTCGGACGCTCCATTTCCTGCAACGCCCGCTCATGGTTGCCGGTTTTATAATCCACGATATTCACCTCGCTGCCACTGAATTCTATTTTATCGAGCTTCCCTTTTAGCGGAACACCAAGAAGTTTCACATTGCGGATATTGGATTCTATCATCACTATTTTTTTCCAGCTTCGAATGTATTTGTCGTAATAATTTCCAATGGTGATCTCGCCATGTGACATCTTCCTGGCGAAACTTTCCCTGGTAAAAATTTCCCTGCTGTCAGTCATATACTTTTTGAAATCTTCCACCATTTCAGATTTCGGGGGAAACCATTCTCCCGGATTCAACTTCATCTTTTCAAAAAGTTTTTCTACGGCATAATGAATCGCTGAACCAAAACCCATCGCTTCCGATTTTGCCGACGGCATCCGGAGAATATTCTGGTAATAAAATTTCAACGGGCACTGCAGGTAATTATTTAAGGCGCTCACATTCATCACGAATTTCCCAAGGCGCTTCGACACGAAAGCCGTTTCGAGAGGCTCGTAAATTGGAGGAGCAGGCAAATCGGAAGGCAGGGGCCAGTCAATCCGTTCTTCCCTCAAAAAAGAAATGAATTGGTCTGCACGCATGGAAAAAGCCTTCCCGATTAAATCCGAAAACCAGGAGAGCTCCGGTACATAATTATGTTTTATCGCGTAACCGGACATATCAAAGCCTGCAATTATTTTTTCCAGGATGACTGGTACAGTTAATTTTTGTAATAATAATTCTTCCAGCACATCACTGATCCTGACCAGCGCGGGATCAAGCCCCGTATCAAAAAGATCCACAGGTGGACGGTGCGCACGCTCTTTCAGCAGCGCGCGAATAGACGAGGTCTCTCCCTTTCGTTTAAGGTCATCTGCTTCAACAGCCATTTTTGCAATCTCCAGAGGGGCTACATTAAAAAAATCAAAATGCAGCAATTCAAAAAGCATCTGCTCACCACCCAGAAAAGTATCTTCTTCCGCAGCGAGGTAGCGGAAGAGCATTATAAGCTTGTTGATGAAAGGATGATGCATGAGTGGTAAAAAGAATGACTCAGTCAGAAAGCTAAACTAAGTGTAAATGACTAGTTGTCCTAAACTGAACATCCTAATCTGGGTAATATATAATATTCTATAATTGGAATCGTTCTAGAAATGGGAAAATGTTTTTTTAAGTCCCCCCTATCCAAGAAACTATGAAAAAAAATTCGTTCAAGATCTTCATTCTTGAAGACGATGTATGGTATGGCTCTATGCTCAGCCATTTCCTTTCGCTGAATCCTGAATACCAGGTCAGGCGTTTTAGCTCCCCAAAAGAATTTTTCTCCTGTCTGCATGAAAGTCCGGACGTTGTTACACTCGATTACTCGTTGCCCGACAGCGATGGAGCCGAAGTGCTGAAACGGATCAAGGAAACCAATAAAAATATCCAGGTGGTGATCATCTCCGGTCAGGAAGACGTAAGCACTGCCATCAACCTGCTCAAGAACGGCGCCTTCGATTACATTGTGAAAGACGATGAAACAAAGGACCGACTCTGGAACATCATCCTTCACCTGAGAGAAATTGCAGGATTGAAAGAAGAGGTGGAAGAACTGCGTACGGAAGTGGGCCGTCGTTATGATTTCTCCCAGATGATCCTCGGAAAAAGTGACTCCATCAAAAAGATCTATACGCTCATAGAAAAAGCCTGCAAGACAAATATTACCGTATCAGTCACGGGTGAAACGGGTACGGGCAAGGAAGTTGTCGCCAAAGCGATCCACTATAACTCGGACCGTCATAAAATGCCTTTCGTGGCCGTGAACGTTGCAGCGATTCCGAGAGACCTGATCGAAAGCGAACTGTTCGGGCATGAAAAAGGGGCATTCACCGGTGCGGTAACGCGCCGGATCGGAAAATTTGAAGAAGCAGAT
>JBDTEB010000261.1:0-4036 GCA_039922795.1 Chitinophagaceae bacterium | reverse complement strand
CTTTTTAACCAGTTTGAGCGAAGAAAATTACTGCTGAATGATCAGAGCCTTAACTCGGAGGGCAAGATAATAAGGAATCCCACACTCAAAAACCTGGATAAAGGGTACGAGTTTATGCCCCGTTTTGCAAAACAAGTTAGTTCCAGGCAGATAATCGTTCCATGTCTTTATCGGAATTACCTTTGCTTTGCAAAAATTGATTTCTAATTAAACGGATGGGCAGGTGATAGGAATTTTTAAGCAGAGGAGTTCGGGCAATGCGTTTATATTGTTATTGTACGCCCTGATCCTGAAATTTCCTCTTTTCCTTCACCCTGTATCTTTTCTTGAGAGCAAGGACAGCAATTATATTTACCAGCTGATTTCAGGTCTTGTGGCACCACTGGCTGCCCGGGCGCCGCTGGTGCTTTCCATCATCGCTTTTCTCCTTTATTTCACGCAGGCCACGCTGCTCAACCGCATCGCCAACACGTTGAAACTTCTGCCCCGCGGTAATTTTCTCGTGGGCATGGCTTATCTCCTGGTTAGTTCGATGTTCCGTGACTGGAACTCATTTTCAGCTGCTTTAGTGATCAACTCGCTAATGATCTGGATATGGTACCGGATGATCGGTTTGTATAATAACGGCAATCCCAAGACGGCCATTTACAATGTCGGACTGATGGTCGGACTTCTTCCATTAATATATACGCCTTCGGCAATACTGGTTGTTTTGCTGGCAATAGCTTTAGTTGTTACACGCCCTCCAAACATTGCAGAGTGGCTGGTGGCCTTACTCGGATTGATGACTCCTTATTATTTCCTTTTTGTGTACCTGTTTTTGAACGACAAATGGGCGAACGATATTTTTATTCCCTCTATTCAGTTTCAAAGGCCCCAGCTGGGTTCTACCATTTGGCTTATCTCAGCCGTCGTTTTCCTGGCTACACTTTTTGTAACAGGTGGTCTTTATGTGCAAAGCAATCTCAACAAAATGCTGATACAGGTAAGGAAAGCCTGGGGACTGATGCTCTTTTTCCTGATCAGCTTTTTTCTGCTACTGCTGGTCTACCCGGCCACAAACTATTTGCATTGGATGCTTATGATCATACCGGTAGCCGCTTTTCATGCCGCCGCATATTTTTACATTCCGAAAAAATGGATCGCCTCCATCTTGCACTGGATCGGTTTCGTTTTTGCCATTCTGCTTAATTACGGACTTTTAAAATAATCGGGCAACTGTAAAGGAATAATACCGAACCGGTTAAAAACCGGAAAAACTTACCTTTGCCCGCAAATCGCCTTTCATGAAATTTGGAGTCGTCGTTTTTCCCGGATCAAATTGTGACAGAGATATTCAGTATGCGCTGGAGAAGAATCTCAATAAGGAAGTTGTGATGTTATGGCACAAAGACAAGGATGTAAGCATGTTTAAAACCGACGACTGCATCATTCTGCCTGGCGGATTTTCCTATGGTGATTACCTGCGTTGCGGTGCTATCGCACGTTTCAGCCCGATGATGCAAAGCGTCATCGCCTTCGCGGGAAAAGGTGGAAAGGTAATGGGTGTTTGTAATGGATTCCAGATCCTTTGTGAGTCCAAACTGCTTCCCGGAGTTTTGTTGCGCAACGCAAATCAGCAATTTGTTTGCAAGAACGTTTACCTCAAAGGCACAAAGTCTGGGCAGAAGCCATTGAAGATTCCCGTGGCCCATGGCGAAGGCCGGTTTTATGCTGATCAGGCAACATTGGCGGATCTGGAAATAAACAGCCAGGTACTTTACCGGTATTGCGACGAAAACGGATCGATAACCGAAAAGTCAAATCCAAATGGCTCTGAGAGGAATATCGCGGGGATCTGTAATGTGGAAAGAAATGTTTTTGGAATGATGCCGCATCCAGAGAGGGCAAGTGCAGCAGAGCTGGGCAATACAGACGGTCGTACCATCTTCACAGAGCTTCTCATGAACTGATCTTACCGCTTTCACTTTACCATTTCATTTGACGCCATATTTGGATCTTTGGCATCTTTCGAAAAATATAATACACTGTAAATGAAATCACTTTTACTTTCTTTTTTACTGCTTGTTTCTGCTAACCTGGTTTTCTCGCAGTCCAGCAAGATGGTCAATTGGAATTATGCTGTAAAAAAAGTTGCAGATAAAACTTTTGAAGTTCATATGACTGCGGAGATTAAGGGCGATTATCACCTTTACGCCCAAAATGTTGGCGTCGATGGACCGGTACCCACGAGCTTCACTTTTAACAAAAACCCGCTGATTTCCCTGCAGGGAGCCGTAAAAGAATCAGGCAAAAAAGTGAAAAAACTGGAACCAATCTGGGGAGGCAATGTAAACTACTACGAGAAGACGGTAACTTTTGTGCAGGTCGTCAAGTTGAAAGCCAATGTGAAAACGAATCTGGCCGGCAAAGTGAATTTTATGGTTTGCGATGAAAAGGAATGTCTTCCTCCCGCTGATGTTGATATAAAGGTGAGTGTCGGTGGCTAATCCGGTTATGAACCGATTGCCTTACTTCCTTATTTCCACCCCTTCCGCCCCGGGGAAAAAAATTACCATGAAATACCTTGTTGCCTTCCTGTTGTTTGCAGTACAATTTTCCACAATTACAGTTTCCGCCCAGGAAGTTGCGGTGTCCCCGGTAACTGACTGGTCATTTACACAGCAGAGCAGGTCTGGCAATAAATTTATCATTCAGGTAACGGCGAAGATTAAAAAAGGCTGGAAGGTTTTTTCTTTCACCATGACTGATGATCAGCCAAACCTCAGGGTCAATCTCGACAGCAGCTCCTTACTGCTGGCAGAAATTAGTGGAATCACCGAGAAAAACACCAGCAAGATCAAAGAGCCGGTATTCGACAATGAGGAAATGACCTATTTCCAGGACGAGTTGAGCCTGCTCATGACGATAAGTTCTGATAAGCCATTTAAAAAAATTTCCGGCGTCATTAGTTTTATGGCCATTAGTGGGCAGGAAGTGGTGGGCCCTGAAGAGCAGGGTTTTCTTTTTACTGCTGATGGTTCGGGAAATCTGGTCAGCGGTAAGTCAGGATTGCAGGAATCAGCTACAGCAGCAGCGGCGCTCATCCGATCAAGTATTGATCTGAAATCTCCGGCAAATAATTGCGGGGGAACCGGTGTTGAAACAGGAAAATCCCAGGGCCTGTTGAGCCTTTTTTTTCTCGGATTTCTCGGTGGACTGATCGCGCTTTTTACCCCTTGCGTATTTCCAATGATCCCGCTCACCGTTTCCTTCTTTACAAAAAGAGCCCAGTCAAGGAAAAAGGGCCTGATGAATGCAGGACTTTACAGCTTTTTCATCTTCCTGATTTATGTGTTGCTTAGTCTGCCATTTCATTTTCTTGACAGCCTCAATCCCGATATCTTAAATAATATCTCCACAAACGTTTGGCTCAACCTGGTGTTTTTCGTGGTATTCGTAATTTTTGCCTTGTCGTTCTTTGGTTTGTTTGAAATTACGCTCCCCAGTGGACTTTCAAACAGCGTGGATGCCAAATCCGGACTGAGCGGCTTATCAGGCATTTTCTTTATGGCCCTTACTCTGGCACTGGTTTCCTTTAGTTGTACCGGCCCGATTCTCGGTTCACTGCTTGCGGGATCTCTTTCAACAGATGGAGGCGCCATGCAGCTAACGGTGGGAATGGGTGGCTTCGGACTTGCGCTGGCATTGCCTTTCGGTCTTTTTGCGCTGTTCCCCAACTGGCTCAATTCCTTGCCGAAATCCGGAGGATGGCTAAGTTCCATCAAGATCGTGCTGGGATTCCTGGAACTTGCCATGGCCATCAAATTTTTGTCAAATGCAGACCTGGTCATGCACTGGGGTATCCTGCCAAGAGAGGTGTTTTTTGCAATATGGATCATCATCGGCATCCTGCTGACGATGTATCTGTTCGGGATTCTTCGATTTAAACATGAGGGCCCTGTTAAAATGTCTAAAGTGAGGATCGCCTTTGGAATCTTCTTTTTTGCCTTCACCCTTTACCTGGTTCCGGGCCTCACCAAAACCAAGTATGCCA
>JBDTEB010000260.1:0-5881 GCA_039922795.1 Chitinophagaceae bacterium | reverse complement strand
AGAATCTCGGCAATATTTTCTCTTACCAAAGTATTGTCTTCAATTATCAAAATTTTGTTCATAGGAAAATTACTTGTCATTCTCCGGGATGAAAATCTGGTTGATTTAAACGCAAAAGATCTTTTCCGTTATCAGATTTTTTTTGTCATTGCGATGTTCAACGCAAGCAGCCCGTAAAACATAAGAACTGCCGCTGAAAGTAATCCGTAATTTATATAGGGTATCCCTGTATAGTTCAGATCCGCCAGTCCCTGCAACATTAGCAACATTTCATTAAAAATAACGCCCGCGATAAAAAATTTCAAAGCCGTAATCACTGGTTTGCTGGCGACTACCTGTTTCATCGAGAAAATATAGCCGATGATGAAGAAACTGATCAAGCCAAGTAATACAAGATGAAGGTAGCCAATGACTATGGGCCTGAAGCCAAAGGCCAGCTTGCTGAAATAGGGAATTACTGACCCTGCTTGTAACAGCAGCTTTATTGCGAACGCAAGGGCCGAAAGTAAAAGGAGGCTGCGGGAAATGGGTGAAAATTCTTTTAGCAATGCTGATTTAACCCGAATAACCAGTTGCATAAGCATCAGCCAGCCCACAATCTGAAGAACTACTGCGATCACAATCAGCGCATATAGCCAGGTGGGCAAGGAAAACCAAAGGACAGACAATAAATAGGCGGGGATGGCAGCAAGGGCAAACAGGCGAAAGACCCGGTCCAGTTTGTCTTCATTTGCGCCCAACCGGATCAACACGCTTATCAGAAGCCCCAAACAAGCAAAAAAGAACCAACCGTTATATTGAAAATGCAGATAGAAATAAACCGATGCCAGGTAAATATTTTGAATCATGTGCTTGGTAGCCATCATGTATGCCAGCGTGAAAACTCCCAGAGATGAAAACGCATTAAAAAAAACCGCTATTCGAAAAGAGGCTTTTATGGTGGGTGCCATATCTATCCTGTTCAGATCTTTCCAATACTTAATAGCGAAACTATAGGAAACCAGTACTGACAGTGTAGAAAATATTATTGAAAAAAGCCCGTATCCCTGAAAAATAAAAGTAATCAGCATACCGTATGCTGTAACGAGATTGGCCAACAACAGAAAATGATATTTTTTAAATTCCCCTTCGGTGTCTTTTGGTCCCAGGCGGGCAACAAGCAACACCATGAGTGCCTGTGTTATCCAGCCGGCGAAAGCAAAATGAGAATGCCCGTGCAGCAGATATTTCTGATCTACGAATGGTAGGCTGAAGGCAATTTTATATCTGAGAATAATGCCGATTAATGCAACGAGCAATAAATTGAACAGGCAAAGCCTAAGCCATTTTTGCAGGGGAGAATGCATGCTTTTTTCAGCTAATAAAGTCATTAAAAAAACTGTGGGTTGTGATCGTAATCATAATCAGCAGTATACTTTCCCTCTTGAAATCTTCAGCTTCCCGTTTTCCTGCATGTGCCGGCTACTTCTTATCACGGTTTCCACCCGCAGGCCGGTCATGTCTGCAATTTGTTGCCGGGTTAATTTTACCTGGTTGCACTGCTGGCAGATATTTCGTTTGGATAATTTAAAGTGGGCAAATAAAGTGGAGATACGGTGTTCGGGCCCAAAGCAGGCGAGCTCCTTCAATAAAAGAAATTTAAATCGCAATCTTGACGTAAAAAGCCTGGTAAATGCGAAATGAATTTCGGGGTATTCTTTCAACATGTTTAGAAAAGTCACTTTATTAAGGCGAATGACAATGGATTCTTTATTCGCCACAGCCGATGCGGCGTAGGGACTGTTATCAAAAAGATGAAATTCGCCGAAACTCTCGCCCGGTTCAATAATGTCCTGCAGAAACTCGCCGCCGTTTTCGTCGATATTTACCCAGTTAATCGAACCACTCACCAATTGGTAATAAAACTGACCGGTGGAACCCTCGTGAAAAATCGTTTCGGAGCAGCCAACCTTTTTGTAGGTGGCTCCCCAGGTAAGCAGTGAATCGATATCAATCATCATTGTGTCGGTACAGTTAGATGTTTGCAGATGCTCAAAGCTAGCTGTAATGAGCCCGCAATAACCTGATGGCGGTAAGTTTAAACACTGATTGCCATCATATTTTGCATACATAAAAGTTGCTACACGCAGGATTGTTTTTGAAGATAATCTATTAGCATGGCAAATCATCATCAAACATATTTCTCCCGATATGATTCAACGCATAAATTGAGTAAAAAACGCTGGTTAATGTTGCGTAATTAAAATCATCAAAAAAAAGACAATTATGAAGAAGCTCATCGTGGCTGGTATTGCTGTCTTATTAATGGCAGCCTGCGGAAGTAATGACGGTGAAAAAAAGGCGGAAGATGCAAAAACTTCAGCCACTGAATCGGTGGATCCTGCATCCGCAAACCCCTCTTACGATCCCAAACGCGGTGAGGGTAAATTCTCCGACGTAAAAATTGCAGCCAGCCTGGATCAGGAGAAGGCGGCTACAGGAGAAAAGTTGTTTGCCGTGAAATGTAGCTCTTGCCATAAGTTAACCGATGAAAAATTAGTTGGTCCGGGCTGGAAAGGAGTAACATCACGTCATAGTGTAGAATGGATCATGAATTTCTCCACTAATCCCGATGTGATGATCGACAAAGATCCCAAGGCGCAGGCCATGCTTGAACTCTGCCTTGTACGTATGCCAAATCAAAACTTGTCAGATGATGATGCCCGCAATATTTATGAGTTCATGCGAAAAAATGATGGCGTTAAGTAACCCGGATCGGCAATAAAAAAATCAAAGTAATTATGCAAAAAATGCGATCATCCTATCTTGTCAGTATCATTGTGGCCGGCATCTTGTTTCAGCTGATGTCGTGCAAGCCGAAAAATACCTCTAATGCCGTAAGTGGCGATGCTGCCATAAAATCTTTTGTGGCCCCGGGGAAATATGACGAATTCTATAATTTTGTTTCCGGGGGATTTAGTGGACAAATGAGCGTTTATGGGTTACCCTCGGGCCGACTGTTGCGGGTCATTCCGGTTTTTTCCGTTGATCCTGAAAAAGGATATGGATATAGCGAGGAAAGTAAACCGATGCTCAATACGTCACATGGATTTATTCCCTGGGATGATCTTCACCATGAAGATATGTCACAAACCAACGGAGAGATCGATGGTCGCTGGATTTTTGCCAACGCCAACAATACCCCGCGCATTGCCAGGGTGGATCTGACCACCTTCCATACAGCAGAAATTATCGAAATACCCAACAGTGCAGGAAATCATTCTTCCCCTTTCATCACGGAAAATAGCGAGTACGTTGTTGCCGGCACCCGCTTTAGCGTTCCGCCGGATAATGAAAACGGCGACGTGCCCATTAATTCCTATAAAAAGAATTTTAAAGGCTCGATAAGTTTCATCAGTGTCGATAAAACGACTGGCGGTATGAGTATTGCCTTTCAACTGCGGTGTCCCGGTGTAAACTTCGACCTCAGTCATGCCGGCAAAGGAAAGTCTAATGGCTGGTTCTTTTTTTCCTGTTACAATACTGAACAAGCCAATACTTTACTGGAGGTGAATGCCTCCCAGCGTGACAAGGATTTCATCATGGCTGTGAACTGGAAAAAAGCCGAAGAATATCTAAAGGCGGGTAAAGGTAAAAAGGAACAAGTGAGGTATGCTCATAATGTGTACAATGAAAAAACACATAGTGCCACTTCTGAAATATTGACTGAAGTTATTGTGCTGGACACAAAAGAACTGAAAGATATCTGCTATTTCATGCCCTGTCCGAAATCCCCGCACGGCTGTGACGTCGATCCTACAGGAGAGTATATCGTGGGCAGTGGAAAGCTTGCAGCCCTGGTCCCCGTATTTAGCTTTGACAAAATACAAAAGGCTATTGCTGCCAAAGATTTCATTGGTGACTACGATGGAATACCGGTTATAAAATATGAATCTGCCTTATACGGCGAGGTGAAAAAACCCGGCCTCGGGCCTCTGCATACTGAATTCGATGGTAAAGGCAACGCCTACACTACATTTTTCGTATCCTCCGAGGTGGTAAAATGGAACATAAAAGATCTGAAAATACTGGACCGAGTTCCTACCTATTATTCTCCGGGCCATTTGAGCATACCCGGTGGCGACACAAAAAAGCCCAATGCCAAATATATGGTCGTATATAACAAAATAACCAAGGACAGGTATCTTCCAACCGGGCCCGAATTAGCACAAGCCGCCCAAATATTCGACATTAGCGGTGATAAAATGCAACTTATCCTTGATTTTCCGACTATTGGCGAACCGCACTATGCGCAATCGGTAGCTGCCGATGTAATCAGGAACAAGTCAGTCAAGTTTTATAAACTCGAAGAAAGTCAGCATCCGTTCGTTTCAAAGGGAGAGGGTGAAACGAAGGTGGTTCGAAAGGGTAACAGGGTCGATATTTCGATCTCGGCGATACGTTCACATTTTGTTCCGGATAATATTGAAGGTATAAAGGTGGGTGACGAGGTCTACTGGCACGTTACCAATATTGAACAGGATTGGGATGTGCCACACGGTTTTGCCATCAAAGGCGCGCCCACAGCCGAACTGCTGGTGATGCCCGGAGAAACCCAAACGCTGAAGTGGGTACCCGAGAAACCAGGGATGTATCCCTTTTATTGCACTGACTTTTGCAGCGCACTGCACCAGGAAATGTCGGGCTATGTGCGTGTATCAGGAGCAAACAGCAATACGCCGCTTCTCTTCAGCACCGGCACAAACCTGCCACCAAAAGATTCGAGCACTGCCATCAGATAATTCAACCGGCGAATGACTGGTGTGCTCAACTCGCGGCACACCAGTCTCGCTTTTTTTCCCCGAAATCATTCAATAACATTTTGTATGAAATGGAACCCCTTTATTTTTAGTTTGGTATTTTTCTGTGTGATGACGGCATGCAATGACGCCGCCGATTCCGCTGCCTCGGACAGCAAATCGCCCGCGGCTGTAGCCACTACCGGTGGCCAGGAGAATGTCATGGACGATGTTTCGGAGAAAGACATAGTGAAAGTTGCTGCTTCATCCAAGGACCATACGACCCTTGTAAGTGCATTGAAAAAAGCTGATCTCGTCACTTCCCTATCCAATGCAGGACCGTTCACTGTGTTCGCTCCAACAAATGCCGCTTTCGATAAACTTCCACCTGGCACGGTTGAAGGGCTGATGAAAGATGATCAAAAAGAGGCCCTGCAGAACATCCTGCAATATCATGTAGCCTTGGCCACACTTAAAGCCGCAAACTTGACGGACGGGCAGATATTGGGAATGGTAAACGGCGACAATGTGACCGTAACCGTAAAAGACGGCAAGATATTGCTGAACAACAGTGCCACAATCATTGCCTCAATTCCTGCTTCTAACGGTATTGTACACGTGATTGACGGCGTTCTTCTGCCCCCGGCAAAAAAATAATTTCCAGGGAAAGCTTCCAACAATAAATACAATCGTTGTACAATGAAAAATAATTTAAGTGTCTTAACGAAGTGGCTGCTCGTGCTGGCTGCTGTAGGCATGCTCACTGTACTGTTTGTACCCATGTGGAGAATTGACCTGGATGCGCCACAATATCCTGAGGGTCTCACATTGCGCATCCATGCAAATGGCATAAGAGGAAACGTTGATATCGTCAATGGCCTTAACCATTATATCGGGATGAAAACGCTGCATAGTGAGGATTTCCCTGAATTTACCATTCTGCCTTACTGCATTGTATTTTTTGCGGTGGCCTTAATTTTGGTTGTGGTTGCCAACAGAAAAAAATGGGCGTATATCTTATGTGCAACATTTGTATTATTCGGAATAGTATCCATGGTGGATTTTTGGCGATGGGAATATAACTACGGGCATAATCTCAATCC
>JBDTEB010000259.1:0-6593 GCA_039922795.1 Chitinophagaceae bacterium | reverse complement strand
AATAATGACATCAGCAGGCGTTTACGGGTGATCATCGAGGGCGTTAATGAGCATGGAAAACTCACCAGGGTAGAGAGTTTTATTGAATAGCCATTGTTTCGAACAAAGTTTCCAGGCTAACGTCGGGGGAGATTACCTTCAATGTCCGTTGTTGGCCGCCTCAGGCAAAATACCAATAATAAAATTGCTGTTACCCATTTTCCTTTTCGGTGAGCTTATACATCACCGGTGCTGCGGTTAACCCATGAATGATGATCGACACCAGAACAATAAAGGAAACCAATGCCCAAATCTCCTGTTTAAACATAAAGTTTGCCTCGTTAAAGGCAAAAGCAAGGTAGAAAAACGAACCAATTCCACGGATACCGAAAAAACTGATCGCGAGTTTTTGCTTCGTCCGCAACCTAAGTCCCGCCAGGCCGATCATTCCCCCCAATGGCCTGATGATAAATATAAATGCCAATCCAAAGAGCACCATTTTCCAGGTTAACGGGCTTAAAATTCCCGTTACGAGGCTGCCTCCAAACAAGAGCAGCACCACGGCCAGCATGATTCTCTCAATCTGGTCAGTAAAGGAGTGTAACTGCCGATGGAATTTATGTTCCAGCTCATAGTTTCTGAGGGTGATGGCTGTTACAAAAACGGCTATAAATCCGTAGCCATGAACAATTTCGGTAACCCCATAAACCAATAGCGTTGCAGAAATCCCTACGAAACCATCTTTGGTAATGATAAATTTTTTCTTTTCCGGCAGTTTAAATAAAAGGAAGCCAAGCAGTTTGCCAGCCAGGATGCCGATTCCCACAGCCATGGCGATCCGGTAAAGTAGATCTACCAGTACCCAATGCTGCCAGTCAAACTTTGCTGACCCGCCAACCAGGGCCAGGCCAACGGCCAGCCGGGTGAAAGGAAAAGCAGTCCCGTCATTCATTCCCGCTTCGGCTGTGAGTGCAAATTTTACTTTTTCTTCTTCTTCTTCATTGGGCGGACCTACCTGAACATCAGACGCAAGTACCGGGTCGGTCGGTGCCAATACGGCTCCCAATAGGATAGCCGAGGCCGGGTCAAGTCCAAATACCGTCCAGGCCAGCAATGCAACAAAGGCAATGCAAAGCAGCATGGTGATGCTAATGAGTCTGAAAGGCACGCGCCAGTTTCGGAATGTAAAAGGCCGATCTATTTTTAGCCCTGTTCCCATGATCGAAATAATCACCACCAGCTCGGTAATGTGAACGGTGAGATCGTTTTTGTAAATGGGTAGAGGCAAAGGAAGTTTTCCGGGGGCTATGCTGTAAAGGATCATCCCGAGCAACACGTAAATGATCGAATAGGAAACCCTGATCTTTTCACTGATCGATGGCATCCATGCCATTCCCAAGGCGGCCAGACCGATGATAGTGATTATAAGAATGTAGCTGTTTATGGTTATTGGCATAATTTCAAAATAATAAACAATATTTGACTGAGGCTTTCAAAACCAACTATCAACAATCTGAGAATAAAACTATGATTATCAGGGAAATCACCGGCTTCCTGGAATCTCTTTTCCCGCTTTCCTACCAGGAATCTTATGATAATGCCGGGCTAATACTTGGGGATGATAACAAGGATTGTACCGGGGCCATCATTTGTCTCGATGTAACCGAAGCCATTGTTCAAGAAGCTATGCATGCGGGGTGCAACCTCATCATTGCGCATCATCCACTGATCTTCAAAGGACTGAAAAAAATAAATGGGAACGGCTATGTGGAGAAATCCATCATCGTGGCCATTAAAAATGATATCGCCGTTTACGCCATTCACACAAATATGGACAATGTTGCGACCGGTGTGAGCGGAAGAATGGCTGACCGACTTGGCCTTATAAACCGGTCTGTTTTAAGATATCACACCGGAAATCTTAGCAAGGTTTATACGTTTGTACCGGAAGGAAAAGACGAGGAACTAAGGAAGGCTCTTTTTGGTGCAGGCGGAGGAATGATCAGCCATTATTCCGAGTGCAGTTTCAATGTCAGCGGTTTTGGAACATTCAGGGCCGGAGAAGGCACTAATCCCTATGTGGGGAATATTGGCGAACAACACAGGGAGAAAGAAGTTCGGGTGGAAATGGTTTTTCCCAGCTATTTACAAGCGAAGATAATAAGCAGTCTCAGGGAGGTGCATCCTTATGAAGAGGTTGCCTTCGATGTGGTAGAACTGGTAAACAGCCACCCCGGCATAGGATCGGGCCTTACAGGTGATCTCGGGAAGACCATGACGGAGGAGGAGGTGCTACACCTGATTAAAGAGCGTTTTGACCTTTCCATAATCCGACATACCCCTTTGACGGGAAAAATGGTGAAAAAAATTGCGCTATGCGGCGGGGCGGGAAGTTTCCTGATCCCTGATGCGTTACATTCCGGCGCCCAATTTTACCTGAGCTCAGACATCAAATACCATGAATTTTTTGGGGCCGAAGGTCAGTTGGTAATCGCTGACATCGGGCATTACGAAAGCGAACAGTTTACCATAGACCTTTTAATTGACTTGTTACGACAAAAATTTAATAACTTCGCCCTCCTTAAAACCGGAATCAATACAAATCCCGTAAAATACTTTCCCGGTTGATACCTTCGGCCGGTTTGCAGGACTTGTACAAACTTAATACTGAATATGGCTAACGTTAAAGACTTCTCTGTAGAAGAAAAATTATCAGCCCTGGTTACTCTGCAGAAAATCGAATCCAAGCTGGATGAAATTCAAATTCTTAAAGGCGAACTTCCTATGGAAGTAAGTGATCTTGAAGATGAGATTCAGGGATTGAATGCCAGGCAAACAAGGATCGAAGAAGAGATCAACGGGATTAAAGAGTTTGTCGGCCAGAAGCAGGAAGCCATCAAGGAGTCCGAGGCTCTCATCAAGAAATACGAAAAACAGAGCACGAACGTCAAGAACAACCGCGAGTTCGAAGCCATCAATAAAGAAATCGAAATGCAGCAGCTTGAGATCAAGCTCGCTGAAAAGCACATGAAGGACGCCAGTGAAGAGATCGCAGAAAAGGCGGTGGCACTGGAGAAAGCCAAAAAGAATGTAGGGGCAAAAGAAACCGTGCTGAAAGGGAAAAAAGATGAACTGGAAAAGATCATCCAGGCTACTGAGAAAGAAGAAAAACATTTCAAGGAGCTTTCCAATGAAGCTAGACAGAAGGTTGACGAAAGACTGTTGAATTCATATGACAGGATTCGTAAGAATTACAGGAACGGACTGGGTGTTGTTCCAGTTGTAAGAGATGCCTGCGGAGGTTGCTTTAATGCCATTCCTCCACAGAAACAGAGTGAGATCAAACAGAGAAAAAAGATCATCATCTGCGAAAACTGCGGAAGAATCCTGGTTGATACCGAACTGAATGATAATGTAGATGTTGCTTAGGTAACAGCAGTATATTTTTTTTGAAAAGTGTTCTATAGGAACACTTTTTTTATGCTTGAAAGTGAATAAACGATATTTTATACACGGACGAATGAGGTAATTTGCCTTTCCAAGAACCATCCATGCTTCAGCAGCTCCATATTCAGAATTACGCTATTATCGATGAGATAACGATAAAATTCTCTCCCCTGTTATCGATCATTACGGGAGAAACCGGCGCGGGAAAATCCATACTTGTCGGTGCATTAAACCTGATCCTCGGCGAACGTGCGGATACGGGTGTGTTGTTGTCACGCGAAAAAAAATGTTTCGTGGAAGGCACGTTTTCTGTGAGCGATAATAAAGAGGTTAAACGTTTCATTGCCAAAAACGACCTGGATATGGACAATGAACTCGTGATTCGTCGCGAGATTACTGCCAATGGAAAGTCGCGTGCATTTATCAATGACACGCCGGTTACGCTTGCGCTGCTGCAGGAGGTTGGGGCATACCTGGTTGATCTGCACCAGCAATTCGATACACTCGAAGTGGGCCAGGAAGATTTTCAGCGCAAAGTGCTCGATGCCCTTGCCGGCAATAACAAATTAATGTCCGAATATCAGGTTCTCTATCGGAATCTTCAGTCCGCCAATAAAAAACTGCAGACCCTTAAACTTCAAAAAAAACAGTTCAACGAATCTTTCGATTACACGAAATTTCTTTTCGAGGAACTGCAGCAGGCAGGCCTGGCCGAAGATGAATTGGAAAACGCGGAAGTTGAATTAAAACTCCTTAATAATTCGGAAGGAATAAAGTCAGCGCTTACCAGGGTATCTGTAGATCTCAATGAAGGAGAACAGCCACTGGTGCCGCAACTCAAGGTGATCATCGGTCAGCTTCAGCCTTTCACAGAAATGATGCCCGAACTAAAAATTGCGGCGGCCCGGTTACTCTCTGCGCAGATCGAGTTACTGGATATTTCAGAAGATATTGAAAGGCTCAATGACAGTGTAAATTATGATGCATCAAAAATTGAAGATATAAATCAACGGCTCACGCTTGGATATAAACTGTTTAAAAAGCATGGTGTAAAAACAACGGCCGACTTGTTAAAAATTCAGCAGGATCTTGATGAGAAATTACAGGCTGTGCAAAATGTAGACGATACAATTCTCGAGCAGGAGAAAGAGGTTGAAAAAGATTTTCAGCTGGCCTCAGTGATTGCGGCTAAAATTTCTTTAAACCGCCGCGGTCAGTCCGGACCATTACAAACAAATGTCGAAACCCTGCTTGCCAGGGTGGGTATGCCGAATGCTCGTTTACGGGTAGCCGTTAGTTCACCTGCTGAAGTGTCCATTTCAGGTCTTGAACTGTATGGATATGATTCCGTGGAATTTCTTTTTGATGCCAATAATAATAAACAGTTTGCACCTATCAGGAAGGTGGCCAGCGGAGGCGAGTTAAGTCGTTTGATGTTGTGTATCAAATCACTCATCGCTGGTTCGGTAGATCTTCCAACGATGATCTTCGACGAGATCGATACGGGTATCTCCGGTGAGGCAGCCAGGCAGGTAGGTTTTATTATGAAAGATCTTGCCTCAAAGCGCCAGATCATCTGTATCACTCACCAGCCGCAGATCGCGGGCAAGGGTGACGCTCATTATTATGTGTATAAGGAGCTCGCGGGCGATGTGGTTAAAACGAATATTCGTCTGTTAAACAAACAGGAGAGGGTTACTTCCATCGCGCAAATGCTCAGCGGGGAAAAGCCTACCAGCGCGGCTATTGAGCATGCAAGGGAAATTATCGGGGGATAGACAGGGTGCAGGTATTTTTGGTTTTAATATCGGCTTTTCACTTTCGATAGTCGATTTCCCACGGCCGACGGTTTACGGGCAAGAGTTTCTCACTACATTTACAGCCTTCAAATCAATCGACTATGCCGAGTAATTTACTAAAAGGAAAAAAAGGAATCATTTTCGGTGCCCTGGATGAAAAATCCATCGCCTGGAAAACAGCACTCAGATGCTACGAAGAAGGGGCCCAGATCGTGTTAACCAATGCACCGATTGCATTGAGGATGGGTGAGATCAATAAGCTCGCTGAAGCGATACAGGCGCCGGTGATCGGAGCGGATGTCACCAATATGGAAGATCTTAAACGTCTCTTCGAGGAGTCCATGACACATTTTGGCGGGCCCATGGATTTTATCCTTCATTCAGTGGGTATGAGTTTGAATCTTCGTAAGGGAAAGTCTTACACGGAGATGGATTATGGTTTCAACCAAAAAACGCTCGACATATCATCAATCAGTTTTCACAAAATCCTGCGTACCGCATGGGATATGGATGCAATCAATTACTGGGGCAGCGTAGTAGCCTTAACCTATATCGCCGCCCAGCGTGTGTTCCCCGATTATAATGAAATGGCTGATGCCAAGGCACTGCTGGAAAGCATCACAAGAAGTTTTGGTTATCATTACGGCGTCAAGAAAAAAGTGAGAGTGAATTCCATCTCTCAGTCGCCTACCAGGACCACAGCGGGTAGTGGGGTAAAAGGCTTTGACGGATTTATAAATTACGCAGAAAAAATGAGTCCCCTGGGCAATGCCAACGCGGACCAGTGTGCAGACTATATCGTGACGCTATTCAGCGACTATACCAAAATGGTCACGATGCAGAATCTATTTCATGACGGAGGATTTTCCTTGACGGGAGTGACAGGGCCGGTGATAGAGCAAATGGAGAAGTAGTAAGAAGATGAGGGAGACTGCGGCAATAGAAAAATTAAAATTCAAGGCTCATTATTCAATTTCCAGCGAGAATTTTAAGTCTTTCGGCTCTCAAGTCGTGGACGTATACCAGCATCTCCTGAATTCCCGGCAATGGATTTCAGCGTTGAGCATTGAGCGTTGAATATTTCCTTAAAAGCTTTCCAACCATAATGGGTTCTCCCAAAATAACAGGAGCCATTCAAAGAATGGCTCCTGTTAAAAATATTATGTAAACGAATCAGTATTCGTCTTCATTGAAAAAGAAATCTTCCTGAGAAGGATAGTCGGGCCAGATATCATCAATACCCTCATAAATTTCTCCTTCGTCTTCCAGTTCCTGCAGATTTTCAACAACCTCAATAGGCGCACCGCTACGTATTGCGTAATCGATCAATTCATCTTTTGTAGCGGGCCAGGGGGCGTCTTCAAGGTA
>JBDTEB010000258.1:0-6258 GCA_039922795.1 Chitinophagaceae bacterium | reverse complement strand
CACCGCTGCCCAGGATAAAGTTGCAGGAAGCCCTTCCATGGTCAGTTCCCCCGGTTCCGTTCTGTTTTACTGTTCTGCCGAATTCCGTCATGGTCATCAGTGTGATGTCATCGTGATAGGCGCTCATATCCTGCCAGAACGCAGTAATGCTATTGCTGAGGTCGCCAATATTTCTGGCAAACACTCCCGTATCGCGGCCCTGGTTGAAGTGGGTGTCCCATCCGCCTGACTCAGCAAAAGCCACTTCCAGTCCAACATCCATTTTTACCAGTTGCGCTATCTGCTTAAGCGAGTTTCCCAGTGATCCGGAAGGATACTGTGCGTTATTTTCGGGTTTGTAATTTTTTACATCGGTCTTCTCCAGCATCTTCACTGCTTCGAAACTTTCTTTGCCCGTTTCTTTTAGCAGTTTGGAAGAGGTTTGATCGTAAAGGTCTTCAAAACTTTTTGAAGCGAGATTTGCCGCGTTGGGGTTGCCCCGCATCTGGATGGAGAAATCCTGAAGATTATTAATGGCGACGGAAGGGTTATCTCCATAAAAAGATCGCGGCATGGAAGAAGTTAGACTTACGGCACGAAAAGGCGTTGCATCATGCCCTAGCAATCCCACCGCCCTGTTTAGCCATCCGCTGGATGTTCCCTTGTTAAATGGTGTGCCCGATTCCATATAATCCTGCGCATCAAAGTGCGACCTGGTTGAGTTGGGAGAACCGATGCCGTGCACGATGGCGAGGTGTTTGTCTTTAAACAATTGCTCAAAGCTTTTCATCGCAGGGTGCAGTCCAAATTTTCCGTCGAGATCGATCAAAGAACCGGCTCCCGGCGTCAAAAACAGAGAGGGTCTTGCGGCTTTCAGATAGTCGTCAGTAAAAGGAGTTACGGCCATCAGTCCATCCATCGCACCTCTTTGAAAAATGCAGACCAGTATCTTCTTTTTCTTATATAGCCTGTCAACCTTCATGCATGCCGCCGCTCTTGACATGAATGGGGGAACACCACCGATACCCACACCAAACATTACCAGTCCGCCGGCTTTTAAAAACGCTCTTCTTGATGTCATAAAAAATGAATTTTACAAATGATTATCTTCTTTGATATTCGGGAGAACCAATGATGATTCCGGCCACTTGAGACAGCATATTTACGTTCCCTGGCAATGATTGCATGGCCGTAGAATTTTTTGGAGCGCCTGCTTTTTTGCCCGGTTTTTCTTTTGCGAATTTTCCGTTCATCATCATATTGTCATCAGCCATTGCTGGTTTGGCTATCTCGGGAGGAGCGGATTTCGTTGCGGCGGCGTCTACTTTTTTTATGAGTTCGGGATCGTTTAATAGTGGCGTAAGTCGGGCGATGGTTTGAGCCAGGTCTCGTTCCGGCATAAGCACTTTGCCATAAATGGCCAGCGCCGCCTCGGCACTTTCGGGTTCATGGTTTTTGTTCAATGCGAGCAGATTGATGGTGATTCCGGGAATTTTCTGTGATGCAAGTGCCAGACCGAAATTCATGCGATTCAAGAGTGCGCCGGTGTTGATCCAGTATTGACCCCTGTCAGGGAAGCCTGTGGGAGCCTGGTAATAATAAATGCGCTGACCCATCCGCGTTATCCAGTTGAATAATTGAAAAGGCGCATTCACTTCGGCATCAAGACTTCTTACTGAACTGACTGCCAGTTCGAAGGGCGATTTTGTTTTTGCCCTTACCGCATCGCCAGACCAAAATTCGGGTGCTGAAACCATAGTGATCAGCACTTCTTTTATGCTGCCATCTTTCATCAAAAAGGTATGTGCCATTTTATCAAGCAATGACTGAGGCGGATTATCACTTACAAAACGGATAGCGAGTTTCTTTGTAATGAAATTTGCCGTTGCTTTTTGATGGGCCAGCATGTTCAGCAGTTCCACTCCTTCCTCGTACCCGCCATTTGCAGGAAATGTTTTACCCAAGACTTTTTTTTCATTTTTGTCGTGACGATTCGCTGCGAAAAGAAAGTCTCCATCGTGAACAAAACCCTGTTGCTTCATTTTCTCTTCACCCATCCTTTCGGTTAGTCGTTTAAGAATACTGGCATACCCGTAATCCCCCATGGGGTAAAGCGTCCAGCCTGTAAGCACCCTTGCAGCCTGGGTTACGTCCTGCTGGGTATAACCGCCATCTACTCCCAGGGTGTGCAGTTCCATCACTTCACGTGCGTAATTTTCATTGATTCCCTGGTTCTTCTTTGCATTGACCAGCTTTTGCATAGCCTGCATTTTCATTCCGGTATCGAGTTTGCTGGTTTGCGTTTCATTTGCCAGAGTAGCCAGTCGTCTTTTTTTTCTGGGATCTTCGGCTGCATTATCAGGCGCCGCACTGCTGAAATTGTCGAGGTACATCAGCATGGCGGGGGATTTTGCCGTGGCGATAAGAAGCTCGTTAAAATGTGCGAGAACATTGGGGCGAATTACGTCTCTTTCATAAGCCGGGATAAACGTCGCACAGTCATTTTTTACTATCGAGACATTAAAGTGATTGAACCAGAAATCTGTGAGCACTTCCTGAAGCTGGTTGTTGCTGTAAACAGCCCTTAATATTTTTTGATTGATCAGCTGGCGATAGAGTTCCTGCTGTGGCTTAATACCTTTCGTTTGCATGTATGCCGCGAGTTGCTGCTTATACGCCTTGCCATCGCCTTTGTTCACCGAGTCCTTATTAATTGCACCGTCTTTTACTGCCAGTCTGAGAATCTGGCCACCTCTTGGAAAGGTTTCCACGGCCTGTTCATTGGTAAGATTTATGGCGTCGTAACCGGCAAGTTTCTGTTTTAATGTGTCATCGGGGAGGTTTGCATCGAGCTGTTGCTGGAACCATTTCTCCATTCCGATAGTGAGCACTTTTTCAACGTCTCCCGGTTTTGCGCCGAATGTAAAGCGGCTAAGCAGGTGAGCCGCAGCCTGCCCCTGGGTGAGTCCCCCTTTGGAATATGGAAATTTAAATGGCGAATTTTCGGGTTCGGGCTTTTTGAGCCAGGAAGTGGTTGCAACACAGAAAACGACGATTATGGCTGTAACTCGATACGATCCATTCATGAGATGAATTTTTTAAACTAACCGGGGTAAGACAAGCGTTGACCCGTATAGTTTAAAAAATGCTATTGTTAACGGACGGTTCATTCCTACTTATTTTCCATGATGGAATAGCATCAAAAACCGGTCGCAAACATTCAATTTTCCCGTAAAACCGCCAGGAGAATAAATTACACTTGCGAAAAAGGCAGAGGCTCCAGGAAAGTCCTTGTGATTTTAGAAACAATATTGGCATCCTTGTACTCGGGTATAGAACTGATCCGCTTCCAGTCTGCATCTGCAATAAAGACCTTCCAGTTTTTATCATGCTCGGCCATATCATCAAAGGTGAGCATATATGTAAGATTCGGTCGAAGTTCCCCAATGATTGCTTCACCAAAAAATACGGGAGTAAGTCCTACCCTTTTAAAGATATCGATCTCACCCATGTTATTAAACATGTTGATCTTAAGGGCACCGGCAGTTTCACTATGACTCTCATAACGGCGCAGTTCAAATATTCGGGATTTTTTTTCGGGCGCAATCAATTTTGGCATCCCCGTGAAAGCCTGCAGCAGCGAACTTTCCATCCTGGTATAAGCAGGATCAGCGGCCGGTTTATTAAGATAGTTTTCCCCGGCTTTGAGGTAAATTTTGTCGGCTGCCAATTTTGATGGGAGTGATACCAGTTGTTCAATTGAATCTACCGGGATCAACAGGTAGAGCCTCGCCTGCCCTGTTCCATTCATTTCTTTAAAGAATCCTACCGATTTTATTCCCATCCGGTTGTAGGCGGGAATGGCCGCCTGTTGCATATAATCTGTCACCACTTTTTCCTGGTCACCGTTCCTGACGTTATAGGTTCGCAATTCGTAAAACTGCCGGGCGGTTTTACTGGCATCGGCTGGCGACGCAAAAGATAGGCTGGTCATGGGAGCTAGTGTACCGGTGATCAAGGAAGCTTTTACAAATTTTCTTCTGTTCATATTGCAAGTGTTGGCGGCGCCAAGGTACTGGATATTTTCATATCCATTCAGTGAGTCATGAATCTTTCGCCCCCGGGAAGGACCGGCAATGTTTAGAGATAACCGGCCAGACCCCAACAGGTAACGCAAGGAACTTTACAATAATTGAGCATAAATCTGTAACATTATGCCCGATCGGCAAGGCACGCTGCATTGTCGTTCAATTCTCTAAACAACTCACCTGACCAGAACGATCATTCATGTTATTTAAGAAAAAATTTATTTTCACCCTCTTTTTCATTGCCACCGCATTCTTCGGATTCTATGCTTGTATCAGTAAGAAAACACAAACAGGCAAGATGGCTCCAGTGGCTGTTTCCGACACCATCGCGGTCGCGAAAGTCTCAGCGTTTCAACCCAGGGTGCTTGTTTTTATGAAAACTTCTGGCTTCCATCATGCATCTATTCCGAAGGGAGTGAAAGCGATCATGAAACTGGCAGAGCAAAACCACTTTCGGGTAGATTCCACCATAGATTCAAAATATTTTGTTGACGATAGCCTGAAACATTATGCTGCCGTTATCTTTCTCAGCACTACAGGCAATGTGCTGAACCTGGACCAGCAGACAGCTTTTGAAAGATATATTCAGGCCGGAGGAGGGTTTCTTGGTGTTCATGCCGCCGCAGATACAGAATACGACTGGCCCTGGTACAATAAACTGGTTGGCGCTTATTTTCTCAGTCATCCGAAAATTCAGCAGGCAGTATTCCAGGTCACAGATCGCACCAATGAGTCAACCCGGTTTCTTCCTGAACGCTGGTTGAGAACGGATGAACTGTATAATTACAAAAGCATCAACCCGGATATAAAAGTGCTGATATCACTGGATGAAACAACCTACCAGGGCGGGGCTAACGGTGCCGTACACCCGATTGCCTGGTACCATGATTTCGATGGTGGCCGTGCCTTCTATACCGGACTCGGACATACAGACGAAAGCTTCACCGACACATTATACCTCCGTCACCTGATGGCCGGACTCAATTATGCCATGGGAAGAAATATCACCCTTGAGTATTCAAAGGCCTATGCCCTAAGATCTCCTGAGGATAATCGTTTTACAAAAACGGTTCTCTCAGACGATCTCAATGAGCCCATGGAATTAACGGTGGCACCCGACGGGCGTGTGTTCTTTACCGAGAGAACGGGCAATTTTTATGTATATGATCCGCGGCTTAAAAATACAAAACTGGTGAGGAATTTCCCCGCAAAAGCTGTGGACAAATACCTGAACGGACTCATTGGCATTACCCTCGATCCAAACTTTGCTTCCAATAATTATATCTATTTCTTTTATTCTTCCTCGAAGGGAGAGCAATACAAACAAAATATTTCGCGCTTTATCATCAGTAAGGATAATGTGCTTGACACCAGTTCTGAAAAAATTATTATCGAAGTGCCCATAGATCTCGAAGTAAGTGCGCACACCGGCGGATCACTGGCCTGGGACAATAAAGGCAATCTGTTTATTTCAACTGGCGACAATACCGTTCCATTTGAATCGCATGGTTACGCGCCCCTGGATG
Organism: Chitinophagaceae bacterium; assembly: GCA_039922795.1. GTDB lineage: Bacteria > Bacteroidota > Bacteroidia > Chitinophagales > Chitinophagaceae > JADCRZ01. The sequence goes on along the minus strand of JBDTEB010000258.1, from coordinate 665 downwards.
AACGGGCAGGAAGAATGACTTATGACGCCCAGCGTTCTGCCGGAAATCCCAACGATCTCCGCGGCAAAATTCTCAGAATACATCCCGAAGCTGATGGATCCTACACTATTCCCGAGGGTAACCTTTTTCCAAAAGGAACCGAAGGCACAAAACCTGAGATCTACATTATGGGTTGCCGCAATCCTTACCGCATTTCAGTGGATATGGCAACCAATTACTTGTATTGGGGAGAGGTTGGTCCAGATGCCGGAACCGATGCCACTCATGGTCCGAAAGTTTATGATGAATTCAATCAGGCAAAAAAAGCAGGTAATTACGGATGGCCGTATTTTGTTGGTGACAGCAAACCGTATCATGATTCTGACTTCGCCACCAAAGCGATTGGACCCTTATTTGACGTCAACGGACCAACGAATAATTCTCCAAATAATACGGGTATTAAAAATTTGCCAGCACCAAATAAGGCCATGATCTGGTACGCATACAGCCGGTCAGCAGAATTTCCGGATCTTGGCGATGGCGGACGTTGTGCCATGGGCGGACCTGTTTATCATTATTCGAGCAATTCGGTACCCACAGCTTTACCGGCATACTACGACAAGGCATATTTCATTTACGACTGGATGAGAAATTGGGTGTTCGCTGTAAGACTGGATGAAAATTAC
>JBDTEB010000257.1:0-3790 GCA_039922795.1 Chitinophagaceae bacterium | reverse complement strand
CAAACTACGGATTACAGCAGCCTGGACAGCATATTTTTCCGGTGGATTTTTTCCAAAAAAGATCTGCAGTTTTTTTGAGGCCGAATCGTAATACCATTCTCCCAACTGATCGAGTGTGCGCGGATCGTTCTGAATAAAATAACCAAAATTATCCGTTGGCTCCTGCCCTGTGGGCGATACATAATAAAACGTATTTCCGTCCTGTCTTGTAATCTTCGCCTTATCGATCACCCAGCGGTTTTTGCGGATGACGAGTTCGGCTCCGGTCCAATCAACATTCGATGCGAATTCCTTATCGGTGATACTCTTGAAACCATCATGGGATTCGTAGGAAAGATATCCGCCGTTCGCCGTATTGGCGTTCGGATACCGGCCGATGCGCTGGATTTGGTTATTGATCAGCACCACGCCCGGACGGGTAAGCGCTGCGGGCAGCGTGGTCTCAAAAATCCCTGGCTGAGTTTCTGTCCAACGGGAAAGTGGGAGCAATCCGTTGATCACCGGTGCCGGACCGTTGCCGTACGCTCCGATAACGATCGGTGCCAGGGCCGACCCTGACGCCGCGAGAGTAAGCGCTCCATGAAAACGGTCTCCCCGGCGAAAAAGCAGGGAGTCGCCAGGTTTTAAACTTTTCAGAATCTGGTTCACCCGGCCCAGGGATTTTAGCGCGTGATCTATGCTCAATCCATCATTCTGGTTGCTGCCCTCAAGACTGACATAATAAGTTCTTGCCTCAGCACCAAAACATTGTAGCAGGAATATGACAGAGAAAATAAACTTCATAATTGATAAGATGAATCCCGCAGGTAAGATTTACGATCGTAAACGCTTAATGATACCCGTTATTTTACCGCTCCAGTTTAAAACCGGGATCAACGGCGGGGCGCTTGTCGGTATTGGCAACCTTCCATCCCGTACGGTACATCCAGTCGGCAACTTTTTCGATTTTTTTTACATCTATTCGTGACGCCTCATCCATTGGGGTATGATAATCCGGATGTAACAGGGTGGTATAAAATAGTGAGGGAATTCCGATGCGTGCGTAAGACAGATGATCGCTTCTGAAGTACCAGCCTTCGTTATGTGTCGCTTTGTCCCAAAGAGTGTCCAGTTTAAACTTCGGACCTTCCCGGTTCGCAGACAGTGCCATTTCAACCAATTCGGTGGAATTGCGGTGTGGTGACTGTGCCCCCAGCAGGGCCGCGCTATCAGGGTTATTTCTTCCGATCATATCGCCGTTCAGTACGGCGACGATGGAATTTATATCCACCGTCGGGTGGGCGGCGTACCAGCGCGATCCCAATAATCCGCGTTCTTCCGCTCCGTGCCAAACGAAAAGTGCAGAACGGCGTCCCGGCTGTTTATGAAAGGCACGTGCGATCGCGAGCAGGGCCACGCTCACGCTGGCATTGTCATCGGCACCATTGTAAATCGAATCGTTGCCGTACGGCTGGCGAACGCCGTCGTGATCCTGATGGCCGCTGAAAAGCACACATTCTTTTGAAAGAACCGGATCTGTACCCGGGATCTTTCCGATTACATTTACCGAAGGGTATTCAAATTGCTCGGTGAAGATAGATGCCGTAAAATTTTGGCCGGGAGCCTTAAGTGCCTCCACTGCTGAAGCATGCAGCCAAAGTATAGGAGCCCTTGACTGCTGAACCGCGGCTGACTGGCCACCGGGGATATTGTACGTTCCGCGTTGCAGGTTTGGCAGGGATTGCACCCAGCTCTTTTCGCCAAAATCATCAGCAATAAAAATGATTGCCGCCGCACCCCTTCTGAGCAGATCAGCGGCATATTTCCTGGAGACATATCCGAGGTATCTTCTCTCGGGAAGAGAAACATTAAGATTTATTCCTTGGGCTGTGGGCCTGAACGCCACTGCTTTTCCTTTCACATCAGCCTTGTCGAGTTCTTCCTTTGTAGGGTTGGCAATAAATAAAAACGGTGCCGTAACTGACACCTGCGACGTTTGTGTAATCAGTACGTCCTGCCAGGCCTTGTACGTAACATCGCCGATCTTGATACTGCTGACGGGCGAGATCCGGTTTCTCACCAGTGAAAAAAACTGAAAATAGGTATTGTCATCACCCGCCGGCTCGAGTCCGGCCGCTGCTGCCTGGTTGGCGAGCCACATCGAGACCTTCAGTTCATCCAGGGTACCCGCTTCGCGTCCCCTGAAGTGATCGGCAGCCATGGCAAAGAGGTCTTTTCTTATTTCCGCCTCCCTGATTGAAGCCGTGGCCGGGGCTTTGAGCGACTGCGCGACGGACGATGCAACACAGGTAAAACAGAGAAACGACAGGCAGATATATTTCATAAGTAAATGGGAGATAATCCCTTTAATTAAAGGTGCAATAAAATAAGTGCAATCAGTGCGGGAAGCGCCTGTATAAAAAAGATTTTTCTACTTGCGGTGAAGGCTCCGAATATTCCGGCTGCAATAACACAACATAGAAAAAATACGGCAACATAAAATTTCCATTCATGGTTTTCTATAAAGAAGCTCCAGATCAGTCCGGCAGCGAGGAAGCCGTTGTACAGTCCCTGGTTAGCGGCGAGCGTTTTTGTTGGTTTGAACATTTCCGGTGCGAGCGTTCCTTTGAATGCCTTTTTGCCAGCGGTTTCCCAGGCAAACATTTCCAGGTATAAAAAATAAAGATGCTCGATAATTACTATGGCGACGAAGATTTGGGCGATGATTTTCATTTAATGTAGTTTCAACAATTTAATGATAAAATATCCGACCGGAAGAAGTATCACTGCTACTGTCACTGGAAGTAGCCAGGGTCCCAATGGGGAGGGCACGCCTTCGACGACTACATGGGAATAGGCAATGATCAAACAAAAAGCCAGGGCGATGGTAAGCTTTAACACCCTCAGCATTCGCATCGAATATTTCAGTTGCAGCGGCGCATTGTGAGAGTTGCGGTTAATGGTATTAAAATATTGAGGATGCCTGTTTAACAGGGTCAATCCAATAAAAATCACCGTAGCTGTTATAGGGAAAAAAAGGAGCGTGATCTTGTCTCCCCATTTGGTAATTCCCCCTGAAACATTGTAATGTATCGGAATAATTTGCCGAAGAGTCGCGTAAGAAAATATCGCAAACACCCAAAGAAATACCATCACCACGACTCCTGAAAAGTCGATCGCTTTATCAAATACTGTAGATATTGGCTGTTTTTCGATTTTTTTCATCAGCTGTTATAAATTGTTGACACATCGAAAACAGTAAGACTCAGTCTTTTCAGCAGCCGGTCTACTCATCATATACTTATCCAGTTTACTTTGAAATCTATTGTTATATCCATATATTTAAAGGTACCACCCTTTGTTATTCGTCCCCACAAGGCATGTAAATAGTTTTTTTTGCCAATTATCCTGAATTACTTTATCTGGATTTCCCAAAAAGTTCCATCAACAATGCCGATAAGAAATATTTTGACTTCAGGGCGAAAAAACCACGATAAGGGTTTCGGGTGCAATGAATCCAGTTTAATCAGCCTGTTGCCGATGGGAAAGACGTGTATTTTGCAAGAGTGCTCTCCCCGCGACTTTTCAATCAGTCAGGGATCGATGCGATGCAGCGGATGGTTCCAGCCAGTATGAGGGAAGGGGAAACAGCCAATCATTTTCTTCTGCCCCTGCCACCCGGGCTGAATACCGAACTACATTCGCCCGATCCGGCAAACATTGCTCCGCCCCTTTTGCCTCAAAATCTCTCCCCGGAACAGATCAGATTGCTGCGCACTTCCAGGCTCTGCCCGGTGATCGACAGTTGTGC
>JBDTEB010000256.1:0-7073 GCA_039922795.1 Chitinophagaceae bacterium | reverse complement strand
TGGCGACGGATACGCAGAATATTGGGGGGCTCTATGGCCATGGCAATCGGGCAATTTAAAACTTTGGCAGCTCATCACTCACATGTTTATGCATGGAGGTTTGGGGCATATCTTCTTTAATATGTTTGCCTTGTGGATGTTTGGACCGGCCCTGGAACATCTATGGGGTCCCAAGCGCTATTTCCAGTTTTATATGGCCTGCGGCATTATTGCCGGGGTTGCCCAGTTGCTCCTTTCCGCTGGTACGGCCCCCGCTGTAGGAGCATCCGGTGCGATCATGGGAGTTCTTGCCGCTTTTGCTTACCTGTATCCTGAAACGAACCTATACGTAATGTTAATCCCTATTCCGATAAAGGCGAAATGGGCCATTCCCGCCCTGATTGCTATTGACCTGTTCGGAGGAGTTGCCGGTCGCCCGGAAGATAACATCGCCCATTTTGCCCACCTCGGGGGAGCATTTGCAGGCATTGTGCTTGCCTATATTTGGAGAAGAAACAGTATTCGACGCGGTTGACAAAGCCTGCCTGCCTTAATTTTCAAGCCTTTTAACTTTCTGTTCAATCTTTTGTAAATTAGTAAATCACAAATTCTGATGTCATGACAGTGAGGGAAGAAAAAAGCAGGCGCAAGATTACACTTGGTGAAGATGGCAATTCCCTGGTTAACCTGCTCATATTTAATGCTATCATTTTTGCCCTGCTCAAGTTCATCCTGCTGATCTACAAGATCTCGGATTTCAACCTTGACGCTTATTATACAAATATTTTTAACTGGTTCACCTTGCCGGGAAGCATTGGAAAACTGGCAACAAGGCCCTGGGTTATCGTCACCCATATGTTTACCCACGATGGTCTGCTGCACTTCATAGGGAACATGCTTTGGCTCTGGAGTTTTGGCTACATTCTCCAGGATGTCACTGGCAACAGTAAAATGGTGCCGATCTACCTTTATGGTGGTTTTGCCGGTGCTTTCTTTTATGTTCTATTCCATTCCTTATTTCCGGGAATGGCTATGGATAGTTCAGGACTGCTCGGGGCGAATGCAGCGGTGATGGCCATTGCCGTTGCCACTACAACCGTTGCTCCTAACTACAGAATTTTCCCCATGATCAATGGAGGTATTCCACTCTGGATTCTTACCCTGATCTATGCAATGCTCGATTTCGGTTTTTTACCTCGCAATGATATGGGTACCTATATTGCACACTTTGCAGGTGCCTGCATAGGCTTTTTATTTATTTACCAGATGAGAAAGGGATCTGACTGGAGCGAATGGATGAATTCTTTTTTTTTATGGGTGGGAAATCTTTTCAATCCAGACGCAAAGAAGAACATTATCAACCCCAGGGAGCAGCATTTCTACAAAGTCAAAGACGCCCAGCCTTTTAAGAAAACGCCAAACGTTACACAAAAGAGAATTGACGACATACTGGATAAAATCAATCAAAAAGGTTTCCATTTTCTTACCGATGAAGAAAAAGACATCCTAAAAAGAGCTGCCAAAGAAGATGATGTGTAATTTTAAGCATGGCCCCCTTCCTTCGTAGCTTCACCAAAACACTGGTGATAGCGGGTAATATACTGGCTGGTATCTTCTTTTTGTGTGCAGTTCTTGCCGCATATTGCAATCCCGTGACATACTGGTTTATTGCCATTTTAGGGGTGGGGTTCATTTTTTTCACCATTATCCAGCTGATTTTTATCGGGGTGTGGATCGTATTCCGATCAAAATGGGTATTCCTGCCTATCATTATACTGGCGCTCGGATGGTTCCAGATACACGCGCTTTTTGCATTTAATCTCACTAAAGCTTTTGATTTTGACAAGAAGCCAGGCACATACAGAATTCTGACCTGGAATGTCTCCAGATGGGATGAAATGAACAAACAGGCCAAAGGCGGTACCAGCGACAGGATGAAAATGTTTGATTTTATCAAGACTCAAGACGCGGATATTCTTTGTTTCCAGGAGTTTTTCGAGTCAAAAAGGGCGGATCTTTTTGATCTGAACATCCCCTATATTACCAGGAAACTGGATTATCCTTACTATTATTTCTCGACAGATCATGTTACGCTGAACGGTGCCTATGAACATGGAGTCGCCATCTTTTCAAGATTCCCGATTATGGATACTTTGAGAATGAGATTTGGCGGACCGGACACAGCGAGGGCAAATGAAAGCCTGATCCGGGCAACTATCGATCTCAATGGACGAAAGATCAATGTTTTTACGACACATCTTCAAAGCTTTCTTTTTAACGGTAACGATTACCACCGGCTGAAAGTGATTAAAAGGGCCGATGACAGAGACAGCGTGATGGAAGCGGGCAAAGGCATCATCGCAAAATTCAGGAAGTCATATGAGCTTCGAAGCCTGCAGGCCGACAAAGTGAGGAACCAGTTGGATACCAGCAAATACCCGGAAATTATCTGCGGCGATTTTAATGATGTTCCGAATTCTTATACCTATTTCACCATCAAGGGGCCGAGAAAAGATGCTTTTGTTGAGAAGAGCTTTGGATTGGGAAGAACATTTTTCTTTATTTCGCCGACATTAAGAATCGACTATATTCTGGCTAATAGTAAATTTGACATCCTGCAATACAAAAAAACCAAACTGCCCTATTCGGATCATTTCCCACTCGTAGCCGATTTCAGCTTGCCTGAATAATGCCATCCCTCTTACAACAGAACATTTTATGAGCGAACTAAAGGTCTTTAATTCATATACCAGACAGAAGGAAGTTTTCAAATCACTTACACCCGGCTATGTCGGTATGTATGTTTGCGGACCTACCGTTAGCGGCGAAAGCCATCTCGGCCACGCCAAGCCATACATCACTTTTGATATTGTGTACAGGTACCTGCAGTACCTTGGTTACAAAGTGCGTTATGTGAGAAATATCACTGACGCAGGTCATTTTGAAGAGGAAGGAAGAGAGGCCGAAGATAAGATCTCTAAAAAAGCGGTATTGGAAAAACTGGAGCCGATGGAGCTGGTGACCAAATACACCAATCTCTTTCGCTGGGCGATGCGTCGGTTTAATAACCTCGATCCAAGCATCGAACCCACGGCAACCGGTCATATCGTGGAACAAATCGATATGATCAAACAGATCATCTCTGAGGGATATGCTTATGTGGTAAACGGCTCGGTGTATTTTGATGTAAAAAAATATGCAGCGATATACCCCTATGGCAAACTGAGCGGTAGAGTGATCGATGACCTGAAAGAAACCACCCGTGACCTCGATGGGCAGGACGAAAAAAGAAATAAGCAGGACTTTGCACTCTGGAAATCTGCACCGCCCCAACACATCATGCGCTGGACCAGTCCATGGGGGCAGGGGTTTCCCGGCTGGCATATCGAATGTTCTGCAATGGCTACCAAATACCTGGGCAAACAGTTTGATATTCACGGCGGTGGAATGGACCTGCAGTTTCCGCATCATGAAAGCGAGATTGCGCAAAGCACTATCTGCAATCATGAATCACCCGTTCGCTATTGGATTCACAACAATATGATCACGGTGAACGGTAGAAAAATGGGCAAAAGCTACAATAATCAGATCACGCTTACCGAAATGTTCAGCGGCAATAATCCTATCCTGGAAAGAGGTTATACGCCAATGACCATCCGTTTTTTTATTCTCCAAACACATTATCGCAGTACCCTCGATTTCAGCAACGAAGCGTTACAGGCGGCCGAAAAAGGATTGAAAAGACTCTGGGAAGCCTATGAACTGCTGAAGAAGATGAGTCATCCCGGCAATAGCGAAAATTTTGACCAGGAGCTTGACACAAAGATAAAAGGACTATTACTGGAGCTCGATGAGTTTATGAATGACGACTTTAACACCGCCAGGGTGCTGGCAAATCTTTTCGAGATCGTGCCGGTAATTAATTCAATAAAAGATAAACATATCGCAGCGGGTGCGCTTGGCCGTGAGACCTTCGATCTTCTTCAATCTAAAATGAAGGATTATATGGAAACCATACTGGGCCTGACGCCTGACAATGATCTTTCCGACAGTAAACTCGATGAGGTACTTGGACTGGTAATCGATATCAGAAAAGAGGCAAAGTCTAAAAAAGATTATGCCACTTCCGACAAGATCCGAAAGCATTTGCAAACGATGGGGATCTTGCTGAAAGATGAGAAGGATGGCGACATGAGTTATACCATGGAATAGATCAACTGCCTTTTCTTTTGAGCACCGGGTGATTGTTTCCGTTAACTATCCTGGCTACCAGTTCGAAATCCGGAAGTTTGGTAAAAAGACTGGTCAGTGTTTTAAATCCGTATGTTCTGCAATCGAAGCTGGGATCGAGTTTGCGAAGATTTATCCCGAGGGTGGAAATGTTTACTTCATCGCTTTCGTTGGCTGACATATTAAAAGCCTTGTCGATCAGCAGCATATTAACAGGTGCTTTCGTGGCAGTTTTTAGTTGTTTTTTCCCAACCGGTTTTTCATCTTTTACAGGAACGATTTCGCTTACTTCAAGGTTCTCTACAAAGGTGAAGATTTCGCAGGATTTCACGAATGCATTGGGCGTTTTCTTCTCCCCGATACCCATTACGAAAATTCCTTCTTCGCGGATGCGTTTTGCAAGACCGGTGTAATCACTGTCGCTGGAAACGATACAAAAACCATCGACCAGTTCATCGTGAAGAATGTCCATCGCATCGATAATCAATGCGCTGTCCGTTGAATTCTTGCCCGTGGTGTAAGAGAATTTCTGGATGGGGTTAAATGCCATCTCATTCAATATACCCTTCCAGGTGTTCATGTGCGAAGAGGTCCAGTCGCCATATATTCTTCTTACAGTTACCTTGCCATACTTGGAAGCTTCTTCCAGTATTAGTGACAATATTTTCGGCCTTGCGTTATCACCATCGACCAGCAGAGCTATCTTATTTGCTTTCTCCATATTATATCAGGTTTTAACCATGGTAAACATATCTCTCCGCAGATTGATCTGGTAAAATCCTGCAGGATATGACTTTACATTCAGTAGATAAAGTTCGTGACTTCCTGCCAGATCCCTATCGATTGTATAAATCTTCCCGCCGGCTGCTTTAATGAGTTGAATATCTAAGTGTTTGCTGCGAGGATTTTTCATACTTATACACAGCGCTTGCGGGGTAGGGTAGATCTTCATAGAAGTGCGCACGGGTTAGTTATGGGTTGAAGCGGTAATTTCCTTGATTTACGCCGTTCTTAAATGAATTCTTGCCCTTTAATGGTATGCCTTTAATTTTACAGGGATTATGCCGAATTGGAACAAACACGATAGTCTCAATTTTCTTACCAAGCTAACACCGCGAAGAATACTCAATGCGGCGAAAGTGCTGAGCAGTTTTTATGTGAGCAAATGGACCGGAAAACCGATACAATGGGGCTTCCCGATTTCCATATCTTTTGAACCCACTACTTCATGTAACCTGCGCTGTCCGGAATGTCCCAGCGGTCTGAGGGCCTTTACCCGTCCGACCGGCATGTTGGAAACCAACTTTTTTAAAGATACGATTGACCAGTTGTACAAAGAACTGCTCTACCTGGTGTTTTACTTCCAGGGCGAGCCCTACCTGAACCCCGGCTTTCTTGAGATGGTGAGTTACGCATCATCCAAAGGGATTTACACGGCTACGTCAACCAATGCGCATTATCTTACTGATGCGAATGCGAAAAAGACGGTCGAAAGCGGATTGGACAGGCTGATCATTTCCCTCGACGGAACAACGCAGGACGTTTATCAATCCTACCGGGTCGGTGGAAAATTATCAAAGGTGCTTGAGGGCGCAAAGAACATTGTCAAGTGGAAAAAGGAACTCGGAAGCACGAAACCTTTTGTGATTTTCCAGTTCCTGGTAGTAAAGCCGAATGAGCACCAGATCGAAGACGTAAAAGTGCTGGGGAAGGAAATAGGAGTTGATGATGTATGGTTTAAAACAGCACAGGTTTACGATTATCAAAATGATCCGAATAAACTGATCCCGTCGCTGGAAAAATTCAGCCGCTATAAAAAAACGGAAAGCGGTGAATACGAATCGAAAAACGCGTTGGATAATCATTGCTGGCGTCTTTGGCATGCAACTGTGATCACCTGGGATGGACTGGTGGTACCCTGTTGTTTTGATAAGGATGCGGTTCACAGCATGGGTGACCTGAAAGGAAAACCTTTCAAAGAAGTGTGGCACGACAAGCAGTACATCCATTTCAGGAAGCAGATACTGGAGAGCAGAAAAAATATAGACATTTGCGCCAACTGCAGCGAGGGAGTGAAGGTTTGGAACTGAGTGCCGTGAGCATTTATACATATACCAAAATAAAAACTTGCCCATTTTGTTAATTCCAATCCCTGACTTATGAGTATTGAAAATGAGATCAACCAGAAACAGTTTCGCAACGAATATCAGAAAGCAGCGATCAACCTGATTTACACGTTTAACTGGATGACGGAAAAGATGAAGATTCACCTGGATCAATACGACATCACCTCACAGCAATTTAATATTCTTCGGATACTACGTGGCGCGGGTGTTCCGCTTTCTACTTTGCAGATCAGGCAGCGCATGCTCGATAAGATGAGCGATACCAGCAGGATAGTTGACAGAATGGTAAAAAAAAACCTCGTCACGAAAACCATTAGCAGCCTGGATAAACGGCTCGTAGATGTAACGATCGCAGACTGTGGCAAGGCCCTGTTGGAAAGGCTGGACCTGCGGCAGGATGAGATGGATGCGATCTTTCACCATATCTCCGAAGAGGAAGCCGTCACCTTAAACAGGCTGTTGGATAAGGTGAGAAACAGTGTCGCCACACCTGCCTGATTCCCAATTTCACATGCTTAATATTAACGCCTTTGTTCCTGCAGTTTCGAAAATATACCAACCACTTAACGGTTACCAATAGCCGCAATTGCTCACTACTGGTTTCGATGTTATTTTCTCTTGCCGTTTTTGCCCAGCCCAAATATGAATTCCGCGCCGCCTGGGTGGCAACGGTTAGCAATATCGACTGGCCTTCGAGCGGTAATTATAATTCCGAGCTACAGAAAAAGGAGTTTATTG
>JBDTEB010000255.1:0-5389 GCA_039922795.1 Chitinophagaceae bacterium | reverse complement strand
TAAGTAAACTATTGTAGGGAAGAATGGGTACATATTCTTTTACAAATGGTGTTTGCAAAAGCTGTTGATAGGTTGCAAATACTTTACATGGTCTTTTGCCGGAACTGTTTACCAGATATCCGAACGTGAACTTTGCTACCGCCATTGCCTGTGCTTTTCCAATGCCTTTTGCATTTTTGTATTCCCCATCTGGCGCAAGTTTTAAAACAGCTGTTGCCGGAATTGCATGCAGGTAGCCCACGCCTATTGCAGCCTGCGCCGTTGCTCTTTTGTACTTATACCTGTATCCGATATCAGAATATAATTGGAAGGCATGCTGTACGAACCGGTGATAAAAGTAGCCCAGCTGATATTCCTGGTACCAGTCATGCTTGCTCTTTGTGTCCCAATTAAAAGAATAGTGTATTTCAAAGCCCGGATGTTGCCATTGGGTTAACAGCTTCCCAAACTGCCCGAAGGGATAAGCAGTTCCGGTATTCATAATGGCAATGCCGGCCTCCCGGTTTTTCTGTCCCGATGAAATATTCGAAAGCAGAATCAGTAAAGAGACGATATATAATGACCTCATAAAAGCAGACATTTGAATTTTGAAAAATTAAACGGCGCGGTATAAATTTTCTTTACTCACCTCTGCCCAGGTGGTACAGCCTGCAAGCCCGAGGGTAAGGTCGATATCAGCCAGAAGATTTCCAATCACTTCCCGTACCCCCTGTTCTCCTGCCAGCGCCAGCCCATAAGCATAGGGACGGCCGAGGAGTACCGCTTTGGCACCCAGGGCCATGGCTTTAAACACGTCCGCACCACGACGGATGCCGCTATCAAATAAGATGGTGGTCTTGTTCCCAACTGCGTCTGCAATGCCTGCGAGCGTATCGAGGGCACCGATCGCGCCATCCAACTGCCGCCCGCCGTGGTTTGAGACCACGATGCCATCTGCCCCATGATCGATGGCCTTTTGAGCGTCCGCCGGATGCTGGATGCCTTTTACAATAACAGGCAGTTTGGTGCATTTCCTGATCACTTCCAGATCGATCCATTCAGAGGAAGGGTTCGAAAAGCAATGCGCAAAATGCATCATGGTTTGAAGCTGATTGGTGGAGGGATCTCCGATCGCCGAGAGAAAAACAGGGTCAGTAAGATAATTTGACAAACCGTCACCATACAGGAATGGCAGATAGGCATTTTGAATATCTCGCTCGCGCCAGGCGAAGAGCCGGGTATCGAGTGTGACCACAATGGCGGTGTAACCCGATTTCTCAGCTCGTTCAATGATGGCACGGGTAAAGTCATTGTCACGTCCCCAGTACAACTGAAACCAGTGCGGATGCTCAGCGTGAACGGTCGCTATCTCCTCCAGTGTTTTTGAGGATACCGTGCTAACTACCTGCGGCACCTGCAATGCTTTGGCCGCGCGGGCCACAGCCAGTTCCGCTTCGGGGTGTGCAATGGATAATACGCCAACGGGAGCCAGTAAAACGGGCGAGGCCAGCTGTGTGCCAAATAAGTCAATGGAAATACTGCGCTTCGATACATCGCCCATCATACGCGGCACGATCTGCCATCTGTTGAAAGCGGATTTATTATTGCTCATCGTGGTTTCGCCACCAGCGCCGCCCGCAACATAAGCAAAGGCCTCCGGACTCATCGTCTCACGGGCCTTCTGTTCAAGATCCTCAAAGGCTACGGGCAACAGAGGCTTAACCTGTTTTTTTCCTTCCGAATAGATCCTGAGCTGGTATTGCATTCCGCCTGATAGAGGAAGGGGGTTTGATTGGGACATGAGTAAGCTATTTATTGGTTGATTTATTCTGGTAACGGAAGATTGTAAAATTCCATCGCTGGCGCAGCACGCTCAACTATTCATACTTTGATTGATTCGCCATCTTAATTTATTGAAGAACAAATGCCTTTCTTTCTCGCCGGTTTCACTGATCAAAGCCGATTTTCTGAGTAAATTTTGAACAGTTTGACAGGTATATTCAACAAACCTTTCATTGCTTGTCGTCATATAATTCAGCGTATTATGATTTAACGATACAATCTTTTTGTTGTCAAGCTGCACGATCACGGTATTGTCGCCAGCGACAAACTCGTTGATAAAAACTTTATATTTTGCTGAACCTGAATGCGGTTTTTTGCCCGGCAAAAACTTAACTCCCGCATCTACCTGGTCTTCTATATGGTCGATAAGTTTATGCAGACCATTATAAATATCAAGCACATCCTGTTCTGACGCAAAGATTTTGGACTGACGGCAATATTCTAACTGATAAAGGGAAAGACTTACCGAATCAAGGTTCCAGACTTCCGTTGAGGGGATGTTTATATACGAATCAGATATTTGTTTACCCAACCTGATCGGGATAATATTCGATTCTTCTTTTGCAGAGTAACTCGCTTTTCTAAAATCCGAATAATTTAAATTGTACCGGCTCCAGAAATAATATTTGAACGACGCCAGTTCGGGGAACATAAAACAATAAAAGATCGGAAGGTCTTTGTTTATATAGGTTATTTCTTTTTCCGCAAAGGAATTGAAGTATTCCAATTGATTGTGGAGTCCCTTTAAATATCCTTCGATGTCTTCATTATCTCTGTCAATGTATTTTGCAGAAAACAGGAGACTGCCGGAAACAGGGTCCTGGCTGAAGAATTGATCCAGCGAAACCTTGAATTCAACAGATAAGATGCCTGCCTCTTCCAGTGTAAGCGGCTTTTCCCCTCTAATTCGTCGGTAGGCGCTATCGGTACTGATGTGTAACTTTTCAGCAACTTCATCTACAAAAGACAAATGTCCGGGCATATTTTCTTTGATCCGGTTAAAAAAGGCTACCTGCAATTCAACTGAATTCATATATTTAATGGTTTGGCATGTTGTTTTAAATGTATAATAATAATTACAGTAAAGCGACAAGAATACTTTCTATCTGATTTTCAGGGCAATTTACTGGGATCGCCTACAGATATAAAATTGATGATAAGGGTATTGCGATTTTTTTTGGTATTTGTTGAGGATAAAGGATGCGATTTTCGAATTTGTAGTAAATTTTACTACGTTTGAAACCCGGAGAAAAGAAATTGGCAAAATCTGTAACTATTGACCAGGCGATTGTGCGATCAACAGAAACTACAAAAGTACATTCTCATGAAAAAGAACAAATATTGTGTTCTTTGAAAAGAGTGTTAGACGTTTACAAAAGGCCCTATGATGCCAGTTATCCGGTCGTCCGTACGGATGAATCGCCTAAACAGTTAATTAAGGAGACGCAACCATCTCCAGCGATGAGGTCAGGTAGGGATGTAAGCCTAGATTAAGAATCTCTTCGATAGCGTTTGTAATATTTTCAGGGCTAACGAATTCCTTAAAGGTAAAAGGGAGATAGAGATCACAGAATTTAAGACGAGAAAAGACTGGGCGTTATTTATTAAACGCATATCCGATGAATGGTTTCCCTAAGCGAACAAGATAATGCTGGTTGTGGAATACTTCAAAACACACCGTGCTGGTTCTTTTTACGAATTATTTTCTCCTTTAGGGGCTAAAATATTGTGGAACAGCTTTAAACCAGCTTGTATTTCGCAGCCGAAGCCTACAGTCTTTGTTCCTGGTAGTCTTGTTAAGCTACCTGTTTTTGTACACACCACACCCGGTATGGAATGCCATCCTGTAGTTGCCAATGGCCATTTTTTCCGGATGGCTGATACTTAATATATCTTCAAATAGTTCGCGAATATTGTCATTCGAGAACAGGCCGCTGAATTACCAGGGAACCATTTCTTACGGATTATATGTCTATCATATGCCGGTAATTTATGCCACCTCCTGTTTCTTCAAAAAACTTCCAGGGGCCACGGAAAATTCGTTGATTTATTTTCCGGCTTATGCCCTAATGGTATTTGGACTGACGATATCCATTTCTTGGGCGAGTTATTCCTGGATAGAGAAGCCACTTATAACGCGTGGAAAACGATCTCTGTAATTAAATACAGCTACTCGAGGGTTTGCTCTCCCCCGCCATTTACAAAAATCGTCTGTCCGCTCACCCATTCAGAAATTGGCGATGCAAAATAAAGCATTGCGCCAGCGATATCATCGGCAGTTCCCAACCGTTTTATCGGTGTATGAGCCAACATTGTTTTTTCAATCTCGGGCGTCAACACACTTTCCAGGGCGGCCGTTCTTGTGGCACCCGGGCCCACACAGTTTATTCTTACTTCCGGTCCAAAATCATGCGCCAGGTTAGCCGCCATGTGATTAACCGAAGCTTTTGAACCGGCATAACCGCTCATGTTGGGGCTTTTGTTGATACTGGACATCGACGTTGTAAATACTATAGAACCATATCCATCCTTTTTCATGTGTGGTACACATAATTGACATAAACGCCAGCCACTAAAAACATTCAGTTCAAAATCACGCTTGATGTCATCTACAGAAATTTTAAAAGGATTTTCACGGCCACCGCCACCACCGCCGGCATTGTTTATCAAGATATGAATACCGCCCAATTCTTTTACCGTCGTCGCAACCAAATTAACAAGGTCCTCATCTTTTAGCACATTACAGGAAACAGCGATTGCTTTTACGCCCAATGCCTCAATTTCGCTGGCCGTTTTTTGGGCATCTTCCAAATTGAAATCGCCGATAGCAATGTTAGCTCCAGCCCTGGCAAGTAAAATGGCCGTTGCTTTTCCGATACCATTTGCACCACCGGTTACAATGGCCACTTTTCCTGATAAATCAAATAGATTTGAAATTTTCATGATGTTGTGTTTTACATTTAATCGTATTGATGTCAAACATAATGCTGCCGATGAATGCCGCATTGTGGTGCAACGCAGATCGAAAACCTACTTAAAATATACAGCCTCGAAAACGGCCAATGGTGCGCGCCTGCCCACATTTAAACTCAGTGTATCATTAACCAGGGTGTAATTATCAGCCAGTTTAAAGACTTCTAAAAACTCGGATTCATTTACAGCCACGTCCGGACAAAGCTTCATCGTGGTTGCCATTTGCGAAAAACGAATGCGATTGCCTTTTTCCAATGTATATGTCCCGTTGATTGTATTGCAACCGGCAAACCCCTGAACTCTGTTCTCACTATTTTTAAGGATAAAATATATTTCTCGTTCCTGGTTTTCTTTCATGGTTATTTGCCGGCCTTCCAGCGTTTTAAGCTTCCAATACTTTTCGGAGATTAAGTCGTCGTTGACGGGCATGTTCTGCTCTGCATTGTTTACTGTTTCGGATTTGCTTTTCCTGGTAGAATTACAGGCCATTGATGCAATTACAAATAAGACAATAATTAATATTCGGGTGTTCATGAGTGGATTGACTTTAACTTTTTCAAAAGTATGAGACCATGGATACCTTTTGGTTCATAAA
>JBDTEB010000254.1:0-5510 GCA_039922795.1 Chitinophagaceae bacterium | reverse complement strand
TTTCTTTGCAGGACTTGATCAGGGCTGCATCCTTTGGCAATTTAATCATCAGCTCCATCAGATAGAGATTACGCACGCGGTTCACCAGTGGCTCCGCAGGGCCAACCATGTATTTACCGAACTGCTCCCCAATCATCGACGCAAACAGGGTCGCTGCCTGATGCACTATCTGGTTATTTTTGTGCCGGAACGTCACCTGGATCACCCGCGAAAACGGCGGATAGAAATACTGTCTCCTTTTCTCCAGTTCCTCATCATAAAACTTTCTGTAGTCGTGATGCTGAACCCAGGTCAACACAGGATGCGCTGTATTCTTTAGCTGGATCAGTACGTGTCCCTGTTCATCTTTTCTCCCAGAACGTCCGCTGACCTGCTCCATCAATTGAAAAGCTCTTTCATTCACCCTGAAATCTGTAAATCCCAGCAAGGCATCACCGTCGAGTATGCCCACCAGGCTTACGTTGTCGAAATCAAGACCCTTTACCACCATCTGCGTACCCACGAGTATGTCTAAACGCTTTTGCTCGAACAGCTGAATGATATTATCATGCGCGTTTTTTCCTTTTACAGTGTCCACATCCATTCTGCCTATGCGCATGTGGGGGAACTGTTCCTGCAATTCCTCCTCGATCCTTTCCGTGCCGAAATTGAATTGGCCGAACTGGTGATTTCCGCAGGCATCGCAGGTGGTGATCGTTGGGTAAACTGTACCGCAGTAATGACACTGAAGTTTGTTTAACAGTTTATGAAAGGCAAGCGAAACATCGCAGTATTTACATTGCGGGATCCAGCCGCAGGTGAGACAGATCTGGTAAGGCGAATAGCCGCGTCGGTTTTGAAAAAGGATGATCTGTTTGCCGCGGGCAACATCTCTCTCGATGGCCTCTTTCAAAACAGGAGAAATCATCACTTTCACCTTTTGCGACATAAATTTTTTCGTATCGATTAGTTCGATCATCGGCATCTTGATGGCGCCGAATCGTTCGGTAAGCTCAACAAGTCCGTATTTCCCCGCCAGCGCATTCGCATAACTTTCAACCGAGGGAGTGGCACTGCCAAGCAATACCTTCGCATTGAACAATGAAGCAAAGTAAATGGCTGAATCCCTTGCGTGATAACGGGGCGCCGGCTCCTGCTGTTTAAATGAAGTTTCGTGTTCCTCATCGCAGATGATAAGACCAGGTTCAGAAAAGGGAAGAAACAAGGACGAACGCGCACCGACGACAATTTTGGCTTCTCCGCTTTTTACCTTATTCCAGATCTCTACTTTTTCGTTCTGGTTAAACTTCGAGTGGTAAACGGTAATATAACCGCCGAAATATTTCTGCAACCGGCGTATGACCTGCGACGTTAGTGCAATTTCTGGCAGAAGATACAATACCTGCTTACCTCTGCTCACCTGTTCTGCCATAAGCTTCATATACAGCATTGTTTTACCACTCGAGGTAACGCCGTGAAGCAGGCACACTGCTTTGTGCTGAAAAAAGCTATTTACTGACTCCAGTGCATCTTCCTGCATTTTGCTGAGTTCAAAATCAAGAGAGATCTGTTTCGGCATGTATCTTATCCGATCAACAGATCGTTTTTCGGTTCGCAGCACATCTTTTTCAATCAGCCCCTTCAGCTGCGCCAGGCTTGCATTTGCCTTTTGAAGCAACTTTACCTGGCTTACCTCCCCTTCGGTTTTCTGATAATGAAGAAAGGCAAGCAGGAGCTCCATCTGGCGAGGGGCTTTCGACCAGTTGTTCATCAGTTTTTCCAGCTCTTTCTCATCACTGAATTTGGGATTCAGTAATACAAAGTTTTCCTTCTTCTCCTTGTATTCATTTTTCAGTTCCTCCCATACCAGGCAAACTTTTTTATCGATGAGTCTCTTAACTACCGGGTATGTATGCGCGTTATCGAGAATCTGTTGCACCTCTGGGATCTTAAGTTCCTTTTTAAGCAGGAGCGCTTCAGCAACCAGGAATTCGTCATCATCAAGATCGCTGAAATCTTCCCCATATTCTTCATTAAAAAGTAAGGTGGTGTGGCTGCTGAGTTTAAAATAGGTGGGCATGGCCGCCTGCATTACTTCTCCCTCCGAACACATGTAGTAGGCGGCCATCCATTCCCAGAAAACTAGTTGTTCCCTGAAAACGATTGGTTCTGTATCCAGCACATTCAGCACTGCTTTGGTGTCAAATGAAGGTATTTCGGAATGAATTCTTTTTACGATGCCGGCGTATTTTTTGTTCTTGCCAAGGCCCACCTCCACCCTGCATCCAACCTGAAGTTTGCTTGTGAGTTCTTCCGGTATGGACCATGTATAATTTTTTGGCAGTGCCAGTGGAATAATTATTTCAGCATAAAGCTCATCACTCATAAAATATACCTCACAAATTCTTCCATTTAACAATCTCCGTCTTCATATTGTTATACACCATTTCTTTTAACTGATCGAGATCCTTCATGGTAAGACCAGCCACCGGAATTTCATCGAGAAATACCGATCTAAGCAGCCCGGGTCTCAGGCTGAAAATACTTTTATAATGCAGGCGGTCGAGAGTATCGAGAAAAACAACCGGACGAATCGGCGTTTGCGTTTCGAGGGCAATCCTGAAAGCACCGTTAAAAAATTCAGCAAGGGGCTGTCCTGTTTCATTGAATGTACCTTCCGGAAATATCACCACCGAAATGCCCCGCTTTAAGATTGACTTAAGCGTTTTCACACTTTTAGCCCTGTTTTCCACGCTGCTCCGGTCAACCATTACCGTGGCATAACGATAAAGAAAACCAAATACCGGGATCCTCGACAGTTCAATTTTTCCCAGCACCCGAACCGGTTCCCTCACGGAAACTACCAGCGCAGGTACATCCATATAAGAGACATGATTGATCACGTAAATACAATTTCCCGGTGGAGGCTTCTGCGAAAGGTAAATATTCCGGTGTCGTATCCCGAGTAAAAAAAACCAGCAATCACCCCATACACTACACGCCCTGTAAATCAGGTTACCACCGCGGATCCTGCCAAAGAAAGAGAAGACAATCACAAAAGGAATCATTACCAGCATCAACCCTACGAACATCAAAATAGCATAAATACTGTAAATAACCCGCACTGCTTTTAGCAAAATTTTCATGAAATGTATTGGCGGGCAAGGTAAACGAAAAGAGCTGAAAAGAAAGAGTGATAAGGCTTTGACGATTTTCTGATTATTTGCATACATTTAGCAACCGACCATAAATTCCATGAAAAGCCACAACCCTTAAACCTGCAATCATGAAAATACCATCCCGCCATTGTAAAATCCTGTTGCTCTTTACCTTCGCTGTATTTTTATTTAGTGAGGAAGGCTTTAGTCAGAAAATAACCTCTTTTACTCCCGCCTCAGGGCCAGTGGGAACAATTGTAACACTTGCCGGTTCAGGTTTCGGAGCAACGACGGCAGCAAACATTGTATATTTCGGTTCGGTAAAAGCACAGGTCACTGAAGCGTCGGCCACCCAGCTTAAGGTGAAGGTTCCATTCGGATCAACCTATCAACCCATTACCGTACTTGCAGGGGGACTTGTCGGCATAAGTGCCAGACCTTTTATTCCCACTTTTGGATGTGGAGATATATTTAATAATTCGACTCTTGGTACGAAGGTTAATTATAATGCCGGAAATTCCAGTTCACCCATCGGTATCGCTGTTGGTGACCTGAATGGTGATGGAAAACCCGACCTTGTGACCACTGCCCAGGACATTAATGGCATTGTGATTTTTGAAAATACCAGCAGCCACTCGACTATACAAAACGGTTCTTTTGCAACCGGCTTCCTGATGAGCACTGGTGCAGGACCCACAGGTATTGCTCTCGCCGATCTCAACAATGATGGTAAGCTGGATCTCGTCGTTACCAATTACAGCGGCAGTTCAATTTCCATTTTCGAAAATACCAGTTCCGGCGGTTCCCTCAGCCAGCTCTCATTCGCAACACGGGTAGATTTTGCAACGAGCACTGCTTCAACTGATTCGGCAGGCACTACTTCTATCGCAGCCGGTGATCTTGACGGTGACGGAAAAATTGATCTCGCCGTTGCCAATTATTTGAAAAGCAGCGTAAGCATTTTTCACAATATTATTTCCGGGACCACGATTACGACCGGAAGTTTTTCCCGTTTCGACCTGGTGAATACGGGAGGTTCTTTATTTCCCAATGTAAGCAACCCAACGACTGTTGTGATCGCAGACATGGACCTCGATTCGAGGCCAGAACTGGTCTTCAACAACTCTCAATATCCTACCATTACGATAGTGAGGAATGTAAGCACCCCCGGCACGCTGAACGCCGCTTCCTTTGGAAACAGAACAACGTTCAGCAGCGCCTTTGGCACAGCAAGCATTGCGGCAGGCGACCTGAATAATGACAACAAACCAGACCTTGTTTTGACCAACACGATCAGCTATTCAGTTTCGGTGTACAGAAATACTTCCACTACGGGACAGATAAATTCATTTACCCTGGCTCCGAGAGTAGATTATTCTACCAGTAATTTTCCAGCCAATGTTTCCATTGCTGATATTACCGGCGATGGTCAACCGGAAATCATTACCGGAGCAAGAGATCTTTTCTCTGCCGAAAATACCAATGTTAGTACCCTCGACATTCTTCGCAATACCACGACGGGAACCGGAGCAGTTTTTAACAGCGGATCATTTGCCGCGCCTGTCACGTATATCACCGGTGGCTCGGGTGGAACCCTGGGCATTGCTGATCTCGACGAAGATGGCAAACCAGACATCGTAGTGCCAAATTATTATGCTAACATTATTTCGATACTGAAAAACAATTCAAGTGTTTATAATGGCCTGGCAGCTGCCACAGTCACAGGTTCCTCTACTATTTGTGATGATGGGGTATGGAAAAATATCGCCGATCCTTTAAATCCAACAAAGATCGTTGCATCAGTTAAAGACAATGGTGCAAATCTGGGAACGATCACAGGTAGTGTTTATGTTGATCCCGGGCCACAGTTCTATCTTGGCAAAAGATTTTTACAGCGGCATTTTGTTTTAAAGCCCACAACCCAACCCGGCCAGAACATCCAGGTCCGGCTGTATTTTACCGACGATGAATTTAACGCACTCAGGGCCGCTGACAACAGCATCATCACGCTTTCCGACCTTGCAATATTGAAGTATCAGGGTCCCACGGAAGATGGTATTTTAAATACAACCGATGCGAGTTCCATCAGCCTGATACCATCTTCATCCATATTTTTCGGTTCAGCCTTCGGTTCACGGTACGCTGAAATTACAGTGACCGGTCTTTCGGAATTCTGGTTCCAGTCAGGGGCCTTCGCCTTGCCCGTTGACCTGGTAGCCTTTACGGCCGGCACTAGGGCCAAAACAGTAAACCTGGAATGGAAAGTTGCCAGTGAAGTCAATCTGGATCAGTATATCATCGAACGCAGTTTGGATGGCACGGCCTTCAGATCAATAGGAACGGTCGCCGCAACCGGCGCTGGCGCATCCGCAA
>JBDTEB010000253.1:0-3130 GCA_039922795.1 Chitinophagaceae bacterium | reverse complement strand
TTTCGCAGAGCAAAAAAAGATCTCCTCTAAAGAACTCAAGGAAATTATCGACATGATCGAAAGTCGCAGCAAATAATTAAGAAATCGAATTCTATGCCCTTTCTATTTATCTATCTTATCAAACTTTCTTTGGCGATCACGATATTTTATGGCATGTATCGTTTTGCGCTAAGGCCATTGACCTTTTATAAGTGGAATCGTTATTTTCTTTGTGGATACGGCTTATTTAGCCTCTTGCTTCCATTCGTTAATATTGATTTTTTGTTGCCTGGCGTAAATGACAGCGTGATTACTTCTATCCCTGCCATAAATTATGTGAGTCTGGACCAGCTTGGCGCGGCAAGTCATAGCCATAATTACTTCACAGATTACCCGTCTATTTTACTTTTTGTATTTGCTATAGGGGCAACCTACGTTATCTGCAGGATTATCGTTCAATACCGGTCACTGGTGAAGATCAGGAAGGCTGCGGTGCTTATTGATTCCGAAGATGTGGAACTTTATGATGTAGATGCGGATATAAGTCCGTTTTCATTCAATAATTCAATTTATTTTAACAGCAGTCTGCATCCTGCGGATGAACTGGCGAAAATTCTTCAGCATGAATTTGTGCATGTTAAACAAAAGCACACGATCGATCTTTTTATCGCAGAGTTTCTCTGCATCATCAATTGGTTTAATCCGTTTGTGTGGTTACTGCGAAAGTCTATCAGGCAGAACCTTGAATTCATTGCCGATCAGCAGGTGTTGGAGTCGGGGGTAGACGCAAAACAATATCAATATCTTCTATTGAAAGTGACTGGTGTTATGCCCCTTGGGCTGACAAATCATTTCAACATTTCTTCACTCAAAACACGCATCGCCATGATGAACAAAATGAGAACAGCGAAAATTCATTTATTGAAATTCCTGTTTGTATTGCCACTGCTGTCGGTGGTTCTGGTATCATTCAGAAATGCCAGCGCTTCTTCGAAAACCAACCTGGTTGAAAAGGCTATGCCTTACGAGGTGGCTGCCAGAATTTCGAATGACACGCCGCCGCCCCCGCCGCCCCCGTTACCTCCACCGATGGGCGTGAGAAAAGGTAATGCAAAGCTGGCAGAACCCGGGAAACTGCCGCATGAACAGAACGCTTTGCCTGCCGATGTAAATAGCATTACAGTAAGTCAAAAACTGACCGTTAAACGGAAGGATGGCAAAACAGAGGTCTATGACCTTTCATCGCCTGAAGCGAGAAAGGCTTATGAAAAGAAATATGGCATACTGGTTCCTCCACCCCCACCACCACCGCCAATGCCTCGAGGATCCCAGAAGGAGATCCCGGTGCCTGTTCAACCTGATGGTTCTGCGGCTTTGAATGCTGACCAATCAATCAAAAAAATGAAATTAAAGGGCTCGGAACCATTGATGATCCTCGATGGGAAAGTGCTGGCTTCCGGTTCAGAATTAAATAATGTAATTGATCCTGACAACATCGAGTCGATTCAGGTGCTCAAGGATGCCTCTGCGACAGCACTATATGGGGAAAAAGCGGCGAATGGCGTGATATTGATAGTATCCAAAACCGGTAATTCTTCTGCCAGGCCGGCAGAAGAAGGCAAAGATACCAGGCCGATAGAATTGAGCCTGGTAAACGTTTCCGCGGAAAAGGAGAATGGTCAAGGCACAATAAAAGCCGGTGGTCTTTACAACAAAAAAGACAAGAGCATACAGATAATTAAAGATTTTAAGGGATTGATCTTGCAAAACGGAAAGGAGATCTCGAACGCTGACCTCGAAAAGCTTGATCCGGATACGATCAAGTCCATCGATGTGATCAAGGATGCAACGGCAACTTCG
Organism: Chitinophagaceae bacterium; assembly: GCA_039922795.1. Classification (GTDB taxonomy): domain Bacteria; phylum Bacteroidota; class Bacteroidia; order Chitinophagales; family Chitinophagaceae; genus JADCRZ01. The sequence goes on along the minus strand of JBDTEB010000253.1, from coordinate 1,291 downwards.
AAATATGGCAAGAAAGGAGAAAACGGAGTGATTCTTCTTACTATCAAATAATAACTCGTTATTACCTGACCCTAAGTTCTGATCCCGGATGATGAGTCATCATAAAATGTTCAATCCAAAAGGTTGAACATTTTTTTGTCACTAGTGGCAAGAACGAAATTTCATTCGCGGCATCTAATGATTTTGTTAACTTTGCCGCTCCTAAAAAAATTACTAATGGCAACTACAGCAGATATGAGCAGGGGTCTTATCGTAAAACTGGATGGCAGTTTATACGCCGTCGTAGAGTTCGGACAGAATAAGACCGCAAGAGCCGGGGCAAAGATCTGGGCCAAGCTTAAAGGAGTAGATAACAACCGGTCTATCGAGCATACCTGGAACAGCGGCGATACCATTTACCCGGTAAGAGTTGAAAAGAAGCCTTACCAGTACCTTTATAAAGATGAGAGTGGTTACAATTTTATGGATACGGAAACTTTCGAGCAGATCGTTCTTGGTGAAGCCATGATAGACGCTCCGCAGTTTTTGAGGGATGGCCAGGAAGTTTCCGTTTCAGTAAATACGGACACTGATTTGCCAATGGGTGTGGAACTTCCCGACAAGATCGTTGTACTGGTTACCTACAGTGAGCCCGGAATGAAAGGTGATACAGCAACAAGAACGCTGAAACCAGCAACGGTAGAAACTGGCGCCACTGTGATGGTTCCCCTTTTTGTAAACGAAGGTGAGCGTATCAGGGTAAATACAAAAACAGGAGATTACCTAGAACGCGTAAAAGAATAATCGAAATTATACCATCATTAAGGACCTGGACAATCGCTGAGATAATTGTCCATTTTTTTAAATTTCGGGCCGCTAATGAATGTTACGATATAATGCCTTAATTCATATCTTAGCCGTCCATTAGTCAAGGAAACCTAACAATTATGGATTTCAAACAAATTCAGGAGTTGATTCGAATGATCAACAAATCCAACATTGGTGAGCTTGTAATAGAGGAGAAAGGGTTTAAGGTAATCATTAAACAAAAACAGGATGCGGTACAGCAGGTGATGTCTGCTCCCCAGAGTTTTTACTCGCAGCCCCCCATGCAGCAGTCTTTGCCCATGGCTCAGCCTGGTATTTCAGCAGACAAAACAAAGCCTGCTCCGGAAGCCGCCTCAAATTTGCTTACTATTAAAAGTCCGATGATCGGCACGTTCTACCGGAGTTCGACACCCGAAAAGCCTTCTTTTGTAAATATTGGTGACGAGGTAACGGCTGGCAAAGTCGTTTGCATTATCGAAGCCAT
>JBDTEB010000252.1:0-6793 GCA_039922795.1 Chitinophagaceae bacterium | reverse complement strand
AAAAATCAACGAAGATGGATCTTCCGAACAAACTGAAACACTTGGATCAGTGACCGTTGCTGCCAAAACTAAGCATCATGGAGCAACAGAATCATCATCCTCAAATATAGTTAAAGTAACAAAAGCTATCCAGGCAACAGTTCTTGTATTAGCACTTGACGATGCAACCGGGATTGGAGTAGTTGATGACGTAGCTATACCTGTATTGGAAATAATCAATGGCGGCCTTATACTGTATGATTTTATAACAAAAGCAGAAGATAAGACCAATCATATGGGTAAACCGAAAGGGAATACTCCTGGTAATAATCAAGCTCAAAATCAGCAGGTTAATTCATTGGCTAAAAAATATAAATTATCAAATGACCAAATAGAAAAATTGCATGACCGAATTTCTGGAGAAGGGTATGGTTACAAAGAAATTGAGGAGATTATAAAAACAAAAGATTATTGAACATGGAGAAATCATTATTTATACAGGATGTAATATTCAAATTGTCTGGAAAGCAAATCACCAAAACTATTGTCGGAGGCAGCAATGGTTCTATAATAATTTTACGTATTGGCATTAACGAATTTTCTTTTAAAGTAAATTGTGTTTGGAGATTAGAAATGAAAAACCAAATGATTACAGGATGGAATGAGTCAAATGATTCGTTAAATGGAGTTATGACAAAAGAAATAAAGCGGTTAAATGGCGATACGATAAAAAGTGTGAAAATGAGCGACTTTTTTGATCTTCAGTTAGAGTTTTCTAGCGGAAAAGTATTAAACATATTTTGCGATGTTACTCCAAATTATGAGCCATCTGATTATGACGAAAACTGGTCTCTCTGTGATATTAAGTCAAATGACTGCAAAATAATTAGCAAAGACTTTGCCATTATAACTACTACTTATACATGAGTAATCATATAACCAGCCCCGCGATTGTTATTTGAAAATTATTTCGTACGGTTCGTCGTGCCCATTTAGTGGATATTGCGAATTAACCGTTCTGAACCAAGAGGAGGACATTTGTGGGATCACAAATTCATAGGCTTATGTATCCGTCCGTTTCAGAATGAAAACTTACGGTGGGCGAGCTTTTGGCTCGTCTCCGGCTAATTCATCAATCTGAGCAAAAAGCATCTGCTGCGGCGTTAAAGATGTCCTACATCACTTACCTGAAGACGGAATGCGATCAGCGGTCTAGAAAATGAATTATCTGAAAAATAGCTGGTCCTTCTTGGCGAAGCAAGCAGCTAAAAAAACAGTAGCGTTTCGGCATCCGTTTTTTATTTAAACGACGGCCACATTTTTTTTAAAAAAATTCTTTAGACTTGTCGTTAGTAAGCACATCATGAAGAATACGGTAGACGGATGGTTTGTCCTGAGCAGGTTATAATCTTTGCTTCCATTTATCAGGATCTGGCAAACGGCCTTCGAGCAGCAGGTAAAAACCTGGCTTTCCAAAGCAAGCGGAACGTCAGGGATGAATGCGGATCTGGCAAAGTTGCCTTCGTCCAATTTTCTGTGATTCTTTTTGTCGCCAAAAAATACTTTAAACTGCAATTCTTTTGTAACCTTTACCATTCTCAATGCTCTAATAACATATACATCACAAAAAATGGAAAATCAAATAATTACAATAAAATCATTAGTCAACATCACACACGATGTTGTACAGTTCACCACTGATAAACCATCCAATGTTACTTTTGTGCCAGGTCAGGCTGCCGAAATAGCGGTAAACAAGGAAGGATGGAAAGACGAGAAACGACCCTTTACTTTCACGTCACTGCCCGACGATGATTCCCTTGAGTTTACGATAAAGATTTATCCTTCCCATAATGGCGTTACCAGGCAGCTTTCAGAATGTCAGGTAAATGATGAATTGATCCTGCATGAAGTGTTTGGAACCATCACCTTCAAGAATCAAGGCATTTTTATCGCAGGTGGTGCCGGTGTAACTCCTTTCATTTCTATTTTCAAGCAACTCGAAAAGCTACACCAAATCGGCAACAACCGGCTTATTTTTGCCAATAAATCTAAGGCGGACATCATTCTGGAAGCCTATTTCGGAAAAATATTAGGAAGTAATTTCATTAACATCCTTTCAGATGAGACAACACCAGACTATGCTCACGGCCGGATTACCAGAGACTTTCTATCGAGCTATATTGAAGGTCAGGAACAAATGTTTTATTTATGTGGTCCTGAAGCAATGATGAACGCCGTTGAAGAACAATTAATTTCTTTGCAGGTTAATCCTGATCTCATAGTAAAAGAACAATTTTGATACCGGTATATTCCAACGTCAGTATTTTCCTCTTAGAAATGAACTAAAATTAATTGTGGTAACGCAAGGCAAAACAGTCATTGCTTTTTCTTCGTGGCAATGGCTTTCAATAGTGTATCATAAGCAATATTAAATTTATCAACTCCCTCCGCCTCCAGTTTTTGTGTTATGTCATCGATACTTATTCCATTCCCTTTCAATTGCTGCAAAACAAATTTTGAGTGATCCAAATTACTTTGCAGTTGGTTCGATGCCTTGCCATGATCGCGGAAAGCATCAATGGTTTCAATCGGCAATGTGTTGATGGTATCAGGACCTATCAGGGCTTCTACATATTTCACATCGCTGAATGATGGATCTTTGGAACTGGTGCTTGCCCATAAAACCTTTTGTCTTTTTGCCCCGGACTTTTCAAGTGTTTTAAACCGATTACTGAAGAAGACTTCGTTATAAATTTCATACGCTTCCTTTGCAGAGGCAATGGCTACTTCACCCACCAGTTCCGCCAACTTCTTCTCTTTTAATATCGGGTCTAGCATAACATCTATTCGGCTTAGAAAAAAGCTGGCAACAGAGGCAACATTATCAATAGGCTGATTATTCTTTAAACGATCTTCCAGCCCTGAAATATAGGCATCGGTTACTTCTCTGTAGCGATCCAGGCCAAATAGCAAAGTGACATTGATATTCACGCCTTCGCTTATACATTTACGAATGGCAGGTAATCCTTCTTTGGTTCCGGGTATTTTAATCAATACGTTCTTCCGGCCTATCTCCTTCCATAGTTGCATCGCTTGTTTCATCGTTCCTTCCGTATCAGAGGCAAGATGCGGTGACACTTCCAGGCTTACAAAGCCGTCTGTGCCATGGGCTGCTTCATATACTGGCTTCAATATGTCTGCCGCCCGTTTGATGTCATTGGTTGCAAAACCAAAAAATATTTCTTCATCAGTTTTTTGTTCTGCGGCCATTTTAATGATGTCCTCGTCATAATCAGAACTGCTTTTAACCGCCTTTTCAAATATGGAAGGATTGGATGTAATGCCGCATAATTTATCTTCGTCGATAAGCTTTTGGAGTTTTCCATTGTTCATAATCTCCCGGTCAAAAAAATCTAGCCAAATGCTTTGTCCTAAACTGTGTATGATTTCTAAACTATTCATTTTATTGTTACTTTGAGGCTGTGAATATGATTGATGATGTCTACATGTAATATACGTCTTAAATTATTTCCTCTCGACAGAATTAATTTCCTTCATTACCCGATCTACAATTCTGTCACAATAAATAAGGTTGAAGTCGTAGATGTCTTCAGGGCTATATGTCTTTTCAATTTCTTTTCGCAGCATCATTTTCGCCCGATTAAGCCTGACTTTAACATTCGCCGCGGTTGTGTTCATCATTTCAGCCGTTTCTTCCACGCTTAAACCTGTTAGTTCCCGAAGGGTAAATGTTATCCTGTAATCTTCGGAAAGCTTTTCCAGGGAGGCCTCAATAACTTTATTTAGCTCACTGTTGATAACCGATTTACCCGTGTCGCTATGATTACTTTTTAAAAACATCTGCGCTGCGTTGTTATCACTGGACATTTCTGAAGGTTGTTCTTTTTGAAAGCTGTGTTTATTTGCCTTGTGATAACACTGGTTTAACATTATTCTTATCAGCCAGGTTTTCAAAGTGGCCCGGTTTGCAAATTGCGATAGGTTGACATAGCTGCTTACGAAAGTGTCCTGCATCAAATCTTCAGTATCCTGATGGCTGAATCCATAACTTCTCCCAATTTTATATAAGAAGGGGTTGTACCTGCGTATCAATATTTCAAACATGGCGGAATTGCCCGACAGAATTTCATCTACGACATCTTTATCGGCGTATTGCTGAGAATCTTTTGATAAGTTAAAAGTCAACATTTTTATCATCCTTTGATATTGGAGAACTGGCAAAATAAAGGTAGCTTTTAATCATTGCATACCTCGACTCTGTATTGTCAGAACCGCCATTTAATAAATTTGACAATAGTAATTGTTTGTTTAGTTTACCGTTATCTTGCCTTTCATTACCGGATGAAATGAGCAGAAATAGTTGGTGTTCTTGCTTACAACCATCTTCCATGATTGGCCCGCTGCGAGCGGAGATGAAGACCATTCCTTCGTTGTTTCTTCCGTAATATTATGCGTAACCATGTCTTTATTTATCCACAGGATCGTATCTCCCGTATGAATATAAAGTTCCGCAGGGCTAAATGCCATCTTTTGAATGATAACAGTATCCAATTTTGGGCCTTCCTCCTTACTGGTAGCTGTTTGCTTTTGGTCTTGAGTACCGCAGCCAATCAAGAGAAGTGAAAAGAATATTATGAGGTTACCCGCTATGTACTTTACTGAAGTCCTCATTTGCCAGCAAGCATTTTTTGAACCATTTCGGCATGTGCAAGGTGAGCCTTGAATGTCGGTATCACATTTTCTAACAAGCTCTTTAATTCCGGGTTGGTCGACTGGGGAACTAAAACAGTTTCTATAGCAGATATTACGGCTTTGTGATAGGCTACTTCATTATCAACATAAGCCTTGTCAAAAGTTTTCGCAGATTGTGAGAGAAGCATTTTCCTGGTCTTGGCCGCATCGGCTGTTAGCTTCTTGCTTAATGCATTGTCTTTTGGCGTAACCTTTAATTTTGTTACAAGCGCCACTGCCTGATCAATAACAGATTGATGATCTGTAGCCATCAGCTTCGCAAATTTCAACACTTCGGTATTTTTCGATTTTTCTTCTGCAATTTTTGCAAAACCGATATCTCCCTGGTTTGCCACTACGGCTGCAGAGGCTATTTCAGGATCAGTAAGTTTTGCTGATTTTTGCGCATTCGCAGTTGTAGAACATGCCATCATGATTATCGTGGCCGCTGCAGAAATCCAGGTGAGATTTTTTATCTTTTTCATTGTCAGGTGATTTTTATAATAGAGTGCGTGTTAGTAAGAAAGGTTACAAGAATTGTTGTCGCCGACTCGTCTTCTCGCAATATTGATCCCGTAAATGGTAGATTTGACTAATAAAGTATTGTCATCCAAGTCGTACAATAAAAATAGACCAGGTAAACCGTTGACCGAAACCGAATCTTGCATCCAAAACCTATGCTCCAGTCCATTACCGTCGAAGATTTTATGAAGATGGAAAAACGTCTCCCGCTGGCAGACGTGCGTACGCCGGCAGAATTTGCGCACGGTCATGTGCCGGGGGCAATCAATATGCCTTTGTTTAGCAATGAAGAAAGAGTTCGCGTGGGAACCACCTACAAGCAAACAGGGCGCGAAGCAGCAATATTGTTGGGTTTCGATCTTACCGGATCAAAATGGTCGGGTTTCATCCGGGAGGCCTGTGGTTTTGCTCCACACAACAAACTGGCCGTCCATTGCTGGCGCGGCGGTATGAGAAGCGAGGCCATGGCCTGGGCGCTGAATTTTTACGGCTTCGACGTATTTGTGCTTCAAGGCGGGTACAAACAATACAGGAGATGGGTGTTAAACCAAATGGAAGACACTGGGAATCTAAGTGTGGTCGGGGGGATGACCGGTTCGGGCAAAACGCGCATTCTCCACGAACTGCGCGGTATGAAAGAACAGGTGATCGATCTGGAGGATCTTGCGCAACACCAGGGATCTACCTATGGCAGCCTGAACCGGTTGCAGCAGCCTTCGCAGGAACAGTTTGAGAATAACCTGGCGGCACAGTTGCACCCGCTGGACAGGGGAAGAAGAATTTGGCTGGAAGATGAAAGCCTGACCATCGGCCGCTGCTGTATTCCTAAATCTCTATGGGACCGGATGCAGTCCGCCATGCTATATTTTGTAGAAGTTCCCCTGGAAGATCGCGTGCAGGCGCTGGTGCACGAATATGGGTCGCTGGACAAAGAATTCCTGGTGGTTTGCACGGACCGGATCCGCAAGCGGCTTGGACCGGAACAAACCAAAAAAGCCATCGTGGCAATCAGGGAAAACCGGATGGAGGAATTCGTGCGTCTGGTACTTGTCTATTATGACAAGACTTATCAGACCGGCTTTACAAAAAGACCGGAGAAGCAAACTTGCAGGGTACGGGCTCGCGGAGACAACCCGGCTGAAAATGCGGCGCTGATTCTGCATCAAGCCAGCAACTTTTGAGACTTTCACATAAATAAGAGATTGGAAACATGACCAAAGTAGAAGATATAAAATTGACCCAATATTCCCATGGGGCGGGCTGTGGCTGCAAGATCAGTCCGGTTGTGCTGGACGAAATTCTCCGGAGCGACCTTTCTTTTCCTGTCGACCAGCGGCTGCTCGTGGGGAACGACAAAAGGGACGATGCTGCCGTACTGGACCTTGGTAATGGCACTGCACTTATTTCTACGACTGACTTTTTCATGCCTATCGTGGACGACCCCTATGATTTCGGCCGGAGCGCTTCCGCCAATGCGATCAGCGATGTTTATGCAATGGGTGGCAAACCTATTCTGGCTATCGCGATCCTCGGCTGG
>JBDTEB010000251.1:0-3039 GCA_039922795.1 Chitinophagaceae bacterium | reverse complement strand
ACCTACCCAGCGGACGCCCGGACCTGCATCGCTGAAAAATATGACACCTTTTTGCATGCTGTCCACGAGTTTGAGCGTGGTCGGCCAATCGTAATAGGTAGCCGAATTGATTTTGCGAACTTCGTTTGCGCCGCCATAATATCCGTCGCCGCCGTTGGCTCCATCGAACCACATCTCGCCCACTTTTCCATAACGGGTGAATAATTCCCGAAGCTGGTTGCAATAATAAACGAGATAAGATGGCTGCCCGTAATCCGCGCGGTTCCTGTCCCATGGCGACAGGTAAACGCCAAAGCGAAGTCCTTCCTTTCTACAGGCAGCGGCAACCTCGCCAACAATATCTCCTTTGCCATCTTTATACGGACTGTTTTTCACTGAGTGTTCAGTAAACGCTGAAGGCCACAAGCAAAATCCATCATGATGTTTGCAGGTGAGAATGACCTGTTTAAAACCCGCATCCCTAAGCGCTTTTACCCATTGACCGGGATCAGCAGCCGTCGGGTTGAAAATCTTTTCGCTCTCACTTCCTTTTCCCCATTCGAGGCCGGTAAACGTGTTGGTGGTAAAATGTATGAAGGCATTTAATTCCATCTCATGCCAGGCCAGTTGTTCCGCCGACGGCAGCGGATAAACAGGCGATGGGATAATTGCCCTGGGAGATCTTGCAATAAAAGAAATATCTGAAGCCGAGATGATGAGGGTAAGCAGGGCAAGTGCGCTACCGGCAACGAACAATCGTTTTTTCATTGTAAGCATTTAAGTGAACATTATTGATTCCGGGATGCGCTTCGAACTGTTATTGCTGATACCATTTTCACCCATCGTCCCGGGTTTTTATCATGCTGCACGATAAGCTGGAACGGCCCTTTTCCCGCAGCGAGTGCTTTTCCATCCATCATGTTGGCAAGTATGATCCTGTTACCAGTAAAATTACTGTCTAGGTCTGCTAAGGCGAACACAACCTGGTATCCATCGGCAGCTTCTACCAAGAGGTAATTACTCAGTAATTTGCCTTTTACCCCGCCATTCACCGATAAGCCGCCCATAGTGAGAATGTCTGATAAGGCCAGTCCGGAAAAGGTGTGACTGGATCCATCAGGTTCCTTTCTGATGATCGCTTGCACCATTGCCGGCTTAAAGTCTGAGGAAGAAAACGTGAAGCTTTTAAGGCCTTCCCCTTCAACTCTGATCGAGGTGGGCCCTGTTGGCGCAAGACCGGGCGCCTGTGCACGGGTGGTCAACGTTATATGTAAAACTGTCACCAAAAAAAAGGCCCAGAAAAAAAGTTTTTGCATGGCCGAATGTAAATATTAAAAGAAAGCCCCTCACAAAAATCTTGTTTATATAAAATAGATGACCGACCATTCAATTTGAGGTTTAGAAATTCCAAACCCGATACTTTCTTCTCATTGAAAATTGATCGATGATTATTAAAAATTTCTTCTCTCTTCTCCCCTCATTTCCCCCTTGATCCCTCTTTTTCTCTTTCCCTCATAATGCAACCGCATTACAATAATCGATTTCCCTCCAAACGCGCATCCATCTAACTTTGACCGCGATGGAGCACGATCACGATCACCACAGTCATAGCCACCAGCTCGATTTTGAAAAAGGGAACCGAAACGCCTTCCTTATAGGTATCGGACTAAACTTTGCCTTCGTAATCGTGGAAGTGATTGGTGGACTGTACTACAATTCTATTTCCCTGTTAACCGATGCCGGGCACAACCTGAGCGACGTAGCCAGCCTGGTACTTTCTTTGGCTGCCTTCTGGATGGCAAAAAAGAAATCATCAGCTTCATTTACCTACGGTTTTAAAAAAACAACCATCCTCGCCGCTTTAGGCAATGCTGTTATTTTACTCATCGCAGTAGGGGTACTGGCCTATGAATCGTTTGACCGACTTATGCATCCTTCACCGGTAGAAGGTGGCAAAATGGCCTGGATAGCCGGCGCAGGGATTATCGTCAACGTGGTTTCAGCACTGTTTTTCTATCGTCAGAAAAACAATGAACTTAATGCGAAAAGCGCCTACCTGCACCTGATGGCTGATGCGCTGGTGTCTCTCGGCGTTGTAATCGGGGGCATTCTCATTTTGTACACTGGCTGGTACTGGCTCGACCCGGTAATCGGCCTCATGATCATGGTGGTAATTCTTGCAAGTACCTGGGGCCTGCTGAAAGACAGTTTTAAGCTCGCCATCGATGCAGTTCCGATGGGCATTAAACTGGATGAAATAAAAAACGTCATGCTGAAAATTCCGGATGTCGATGAAGTAAGTCATGTTCATGTGTGGCCCATAAGCACCACGGAAAACGCCCTCACGGCGCATGTTTCCCTTAGTGAATCGTTGGACTTCGACCAGAAACTCGGCGTGATAAAAGCGATCAAACACGAACTTATTCACCATAATATCCAGCACAGCACCCTCGAAATGGAGAAAGCGCCGGTTAAAAAATAACCAACTATGAAAGCTATAACCCTTACTGGTTTTGGCGGGGTCGAAGTGCTGTCCCTTGCAGAGATTGACAAGCCTTCCATACAAACGAACCAGGTGCTGATTAAATCTAAAGCGATCAGTATAAATCCGATCGACATCAAAACACGCATGGGAAAGGGTATTGCCCGCGCAATAAAAGACAATCTGCCTGCCGTTATCGGGTGGGACATCTCTGGTGTGGTGCAGGAGGTTGGAACGGATGTAACTCAATTCAAAACAGGAGATGAAGTATTCGGGATGATTGCCTTTCCGGCGACTGGCAAAACCTATGCAGAATATGTGGTGACCAATGCAGACGAGATCGTATTGAAGCCAGCTAACGTCGGTAGTGAAAATGCAGCCGCCGCTTGCCTGGCAGCACTTACTGCCCTGCAGGCATTATCTCAGCATACAGGCATCCAGGCTGGACAGCGCGTACTTATTCATGCCGGATCAGGGGGTGTGGGCCATTTCGCGATACAGATGGCTAAAGATATGGGTGCCTATGTTATTACCACCTCGTCTGAAAAAAATAAAGACTTTGTACTTTCCATCGGCGC
>JBDTEB010000250.1:0-3034 GCA_039922795.1 Chitinophagaceae bacterium | reverse complement strand
GCAATTCCGGGTTTAATTTGTGGCATACTATGTTAGTTTATAAAGTACAATTGTTTTAGTCAATATCCCAGGCCAGGGATTCATTTTCGAGGTGAACGTTTACTGTATTTCCTTTTTTTAATTCGCCGGCAATAATATATTTTGAGATTGGCCGCCGTAGCTGATTTCGGATAACTCCCGAGATCTGGCGAGCTCCGTATTTAGGAGTAAAGCCATTCAATGCAAGGTGCTTTTTCACCTCCTCTGTGAGGTTAAGCCGGATGCCCTGTTTATCCAGTGCTTCCAGCAGGCTTTTCACCTGAATTTCAAAGATTCGGACAATATTTTTTTCACTGATTGGCGCAAAAGGAACGATCTCTGTCAGTCGGGCAAGGAACTCGGGTCTGAAATATTTCGTCATGATTTCCATCAGCTTATTGGAACCGGGAATTTCTCCGTTAGCAAACTGTTCGGCGATCCACTCGCTGCCAATATTTGAAGTGAAAATGATGAGCGCATTGGAAAAGTCTCCTTCTTTCCCAAGCCTGTCGTGCATATGACCTTCGTCGAGGATTTGCAGAAAAGTATCAAAGACTGAAGGATGTGCTTTTTCTATTTCATCAAATAACAAAACAGCGTAGGGGCGTTGCCGGATTTTATTTACCAGCATACCCCCTTCCTCATAACCCACATAACCCGGTGGCGCACCATATAGCAGGGCCGCAGAATGTTCCTCTTTAAATTCAGACATATCGAACCGGATCATCGCCTTTTCATCATTAAATAAAAATTCGGCAATTGATTTCGCCAACTCGGTTTTACCGGTACCTGTCGGACCAAGAAAAAAGAAAGATCCGATGGGTTGTCCTTTTTTATTTAATCCGCTTCGTGATTCCAGTATGGATTCGGACAAGGCCCTTACTGCATGATCCTGGCCCACTACTCTTCTTTTAAGAAACTCTTCCATGTTCAGAAGTTTTTCTTTCTCCTGTGCCTGTATCTTCCCCAGCGGAATATTCGTTTTATACGACACCACCGAAGCAATATCTTCCTTGTTAACGGAACTTTTTGCGTCGTCTGCCAGCAGACTGAGTTTATTAAGGCTTTGGGTCAGAAACTGATCAAACTCCTGCGCCGTTTCAAATTTATCGGTCTGCGTAGAGTCTTCGAGCTTACCCAATAGTACCGGGCTGATCTTATTTTGCACCACTGAATTAAGCCACTGGTAATCATTGAATAATTCCTGTTCTGTGAGCGTCTCACTGGATTTTAGCGTCTCCAGCTCCTTTTTAAAATTTTCGAGATCGCCCTTGTTTGTATCAACCATTAGTTTTATCGCCGCCATGGTTCCGTCCAGGAGGTCGATGGCTACGTCTGGCAGCCTTTTGCCTTTTAGGTATCGTTTGGACAGGCGAACGCATTCGCCGATCGCATCTTTGTCGATAGTCAGTTTATGATGTTCTTCAAACCGGGGCACGAGCCGGGTCAACATTTTTTCAGCAGCCTCTTCGTTCGGTTCAGAAACATTGACCACTTCGAATCGACGGGTAAAGGCCTGGTCGCTTTCGATATGTTTCCGATATTCATCGGTGGTGGTGGCACCAATTACGGTTATTTCGCCGCGGGCCAGTTCCGGTTTTAACAGGTTCGCCACGCCGTTGCCTACACCGCCTCCCTTGCTATCCAGCAGTGTATGGATCTCGTCGATAAAAAGAATGGCCTTCGGATATTGTTTGAGTTCTTTAAGGATGTTTTTAAGTCGGTCTTCCACTTCGCCTTTGTAAGATGCTCCCGCGATAAGTGAACCCATGTCCAATTCAAAAAGCAGGGCATTGGCCAGTTGTGCCGGAACATTATTATTGGCTATATCAAGCGCGAAGCCGTCTATCAGGGCTGTTTTTCCCACACCTGCTTCGCCGGTAATGATCACGTTTGGCTTGGTTCTCCTGCACAGGATCTCCATCATCATCCTGGTCTCCTTATCTCGTCCTATGATGGGATCTGTTTTGCCTTCTTTTGCCAGTGCGGTCCGTTCTATACAATATTTAAAAAGTGCACCCGCCGATGGAGAAGCCGCGTTCCCATCGGTGCCCTGAACAGCTTGATGGATACCGTCTTCCTTAAAATAGAGTTCAAGTATTTCTTTTTCTTTGACGGGAAACGGTTTCAGTTGTTCCGAAGTGAAAGCAACTCCGGGTTTCACAATAGCCGTAAGAACGCAAATGGGAGAGATGAGATCGAGGCCAAGCTTGATGCGTACATTATCTGCCTCTTCAAAAACTTCTTTTATTTTATCGCTGCCGGTAATGACATCTTTTACTTTCGCAACCTTTGGACACTCGTCTATGCGCACTTCTGCCCAGTCTATGATATAGCCTACGTCTTTGCCCAGCGCTTCAAGAAAACTTTTTAAACCAACATTCTTGTGTACAAGCGCCCGCAAAAGATGTGCAGGATAAAAAAAATCATTGGCGTACTCTTTTGCAAGAGACTGGGCAATCTCAACCGCTGATTTCATTGATTCGTTCAAACCAATTGTAGCCATGTAATCTTATTGAACAATAATTAAACAAACACTATATCTCTCAACGGCAATCTTCCAGCCGGTGTATTATTTATGAATGGTTATTTCATCCCATCGTACCATATTGGTCATGCTGTAATACGATCTATCTCCAATCTCAAATTCTTTAAATTGGGAAATGGTTAATCTCTGTCCTTGTGGATTTTAATTTATAGTCGACTGGGGGTAGCGGATTAGCTATATGCAAGAAATGTAAACTTCATAAATTTATGAATAAAGCCCGAATAACCAACTCCTTCTGCCAATTAATGCCAATATATTTAGTGGTATTTTCGTGGTATAATGGATGGTAATCCCGTTTGGCTTGATGAGATATTTCTTCCTTTTTCTGTAAGCGTGTTTTATTTGCAGTTTTGGTTGTACATTAAATTTAAATATTCCTACCGATGGGTATTTTCTATTATAACATTCCGCTGAAGCTGGTCGATGTGATGGCCGGAAATGAGCTGCCATTATGCGATATGGAGGCTT
>JBDTEB010000249.1:0-3285 GCA_039922795.1 Chitinophagaceae bacterium | reverse complement strand
AGGTAAAAGCCATTCTGATCGAGCGCCGTGGAACGGCCACCGCCATATTCCTCCTGAAGTTTTATATAAGTGGATTTATCGACAGTGCCTACTATAAGACCTGAATTGACCGTAATGTTAAAGCCGGATTTTGGTTTTTTGGTAGTGATCATGATCACGCCATTGGCAGCACGCGATCCATACAGGGCTGTTGCTGCTGCCCCTTTCAATACGTTGATCGACGCTACGTCGTCCGGGTTGATATCCGCTGCAGCATTGCCATAATCATAACCACCGCCACCGCGCTGCTGACCGCCCGAGTTGTTGGTAGAGTTATCGATAGGTACTCCATCGATCACAAACATCGCCTGGTTATTACCTGACAAAGATTTAGAGCCACGGATCACCGCATTCACTGATCCGCCGATGCCATTGCCCTGGGTGATCTGCAGACCGGAAATTTTACCGGAGAGGCCGCTCGCCACGTTTGCAACCCTCGTTTTATTCAAATCATCCCCGCTGATCTGCTGGGCCGCATAAGGCAACGTGTTTTTTTCACGGCGGATGCCGAATGCTGTTACCACTACACTCTCCAGTTGTTCGTTAGTTTTTTTCATGGTAACATCCAGGCGCTGAAGACCACTAATATTGATCTCCTGCGTTACAAAACCCACAGCCGAAATCACCAGTGTTCCACTACCGGTGGAAGAGATGGTGAACTCGCCATTGTCTTTGGAAACTACGCCACCGCTTTTTCCTTTTAGACTGATAGACGCATGAGGTACCGGAACGCCGGTTTCGTCGATGATCTTTCCGGGAAGGCTTTTCGATTGCGCTAATGCGACCAGGTTGACGCAACATAAAATGTTGAGCATTACCAGAATGATGAAATTCCTTCTCATTGAGCAGTTTTTTGGTTAAACAGGAAAATTTAAGATACGACTATGTTAGTGTAAATCTACGTACTACCCGCACCAAGAGCAAAAATTCATAAAAGTCTATGGCCAGCAATCTGCAAGTGAATGTGAGATGAGTGTCAAAAGCGTAGCATCTGAAACAGACAATACAGGTAAATTTAGACCCTATCATTAAGGTTTAGTAATTAGATATTAACTGATAATTGACGGTGTAAAAGTCAGTGGCTTTTTAATTTATTCTGGTATTCCTTTAAAGAGTTCTTCGAGCTCTTTATCGGGAATATTTTCCTGTTCTGATTTATCGTAGATGGTAAGCAGGTAAACGGAAGTTTGCAAAACCTGCACATAGGTAATTATCCTTGCCCCTCCTGATTTTCCCTTTCCTTTTGAGGCGATAGCCAACCGGATTTTGAAACAATTGTTACCAAGCGGGGTACCTTGTTCAGCTTGTTTTGTAAGGCTTTGTACAAGTTGCAGGTATTCATTTTTAAGCGAAGGGTATTTTTTAGCCAGCCGCTTAAGCTCCTTTTCAAATTTGGGAATGGATTTTACCTTATAGCTCATTAAATAAGTCTTCTGCGTTACGGGCTTCTAGTTTACCTGCTTTGATCAGTTTCATCTCCTCCACAGCTTCCTTTACATCTTCCAAAACCTTGGCCTTATGTGGAGTAAGCGTTTTAGCTTTAACAAAGGAGAAGTTTTGTAAAAGTTCCATAATGAAAGGGGCTTTGGCATCTTTAATATCTAATAGTACTTTCATGTAAGTTATTTTTTAAGCATGGAGTGCATTTTACTGGTAGCCAGGAAAGAATCCAAAAATGTATAACACCACTTCTTCGTTTTTATCAGAAAGTATAGAAATCTCCTCAATGCGTTTAAGGGTTTCACTATCAAATTCAAGATGAGTCTTACCAATCAGGTAATAAAGCGACCCATTTAAAGCATCGGCAATTTTAGCTGACTTGTTAATAGAAGGTTTTACTTCGTTACATTCATAGCGTCCATAAGCATCTCCATCAAATTTCAATAGTTTACCCACTTAAGCCTGAGATAGTTTTTTCTTTTTCCTGATCTGTGTAAGGCGTTCGCCAAACGGCAGAACTGTAGTTTTTACCATATAAAAGGGGGATATAGTGCAAATTTATGCAAAAGATATGTAGGCTAAAAATGATAAATGTTTGTTTGTATCAGTGAGACTGCTACGAAGGCAAGATCTACCACCAGCAAAAACCCAATTACCTTGAAGAGAAACTATGCCGCAAAGTTGATCTCATTTCCAGAAACGGAATCAGGCCTGGGTATCTGCAATCAATTGAAAAAGACGTTCTATATGTCTAAGCGAGATTTCAAGCTCTGATTGAGGATATATACCTGGCAGCGCGAAGAAGATCCTCGAATACACTGCAGACTTGATCTTCAAAGAACTCTTGCCGATGACAAAGCTCAGGACGCCGTCATCCGAAACTTTGAGCTGATCGGGTGGCTTGTCCTGCTCACTACCCGGGGAAGCCTTGAACGCTTCATATAGGTCTATTCGGGCCTTCAAGGTATGCCGATGGAAATTTAACTGCTTTGCGATTTTTTTTAAGCTTAACCCCTCCCGGTAACACATTAATATGATCTGATGGTTTGTCTAAAGTTTTGACATCAAAAACTATGGAGTGAGCTATCAACAAAAAACTTGCAGTTCGAAACTGAGATTGGGAACGCCTCGCTGGGTTTTTTTAGTTTCGGAGTGCATGAGAAATTTGTTGTACGTCATTTTGAAGTTTCAAAAGACAATTTAACCGTTTGTCAATGTTCATGTTTATTTGTTTATGTGCGGCACAACCAAGCCCTTTTATCGATGATATTTATGTAATTTGTCTTAGTACTATTTTAGTGCAATAGAATTTTAATATGAAACCAAACGTCAAAAAGCTTTTTCTATAAAAAGGATTTTTTCCGGAAACTTTGCCCCCATGCTTTGATAGTACAGATTTGCTCAGAGCGTTTAAAGGTTTAGTAAAATCGATTAAGGCTAAGAAATTTCATACTCGTTCTTCTAATGTCATTCGATACAGTGGGACAAAGCACGACGGTAATCGTAGGCTTTATGCAACTGTCAACCCAATACCATACTACTCCGTAGTACAATTTTTACATGAACATTGGGATGAGTTCGAAGCAAAATTCAGATTGTCCAGCTATACTATCAATGGATTAAGGCTGGGCGCAGCAGAAGAAGATCGCGCAATTATTGTACCTACCTTGAGCGAATTAGCAAGCAAGGCATCCAAACAACTGAGATACTCGCCCTACATTGTTAGGACAGATATAGCACAATTTTTTCCTAGCATCTATACACATTCAATGTCTTGGGCAGCACATGGGATTGAAAAAAGCAAGG
>JBDTEB010000248.1:0-3091 GCA_039922795.1 Chitinophagaceae bacterium | reverse complement strand
CCATGTTGTGGAAAATTCCAGTCGTATTTATTTGCGAGAACAACAATTACGCCATGGGTACATCGGTTGAACGCACTTCCAATGTAGTAGATATCTACAAGATTGCCGATGCCTACGAAATGCCCGGCGATTCCATCGATGGCATGAGTCCGGAAGCAGTACATGAAGGACTAACCCGTGCCGTCAAAAGAGCGAGAGAAGGTGGCGGACCAACCCTGCTTGAGATCAAAACTTACCGTTATAAGGGTCACTCGATCAGTGATCCGCAGAAATACCGCACGAAAGATGAGGTGGAAGAATACCGCCAGCGTGATCCGATCGAATCGATTTTGAAAACTATCCTCGACAAAAAATTTGCCACGCAACAGGAAGTTGATGAGATCAATAAAAGAGTGAGTGACCAGGTCGCAGAATCAGTGACTTTCGCCGAAGAGTCTCCCTGGCCAAATGACGATGAACTTCTTAAAGACGTTTACGTCGATAAGGATTACCCATTTTATGCCAGCTAGCATTTTCACAGTATCCGGTATATCGGGACTTTTAATAAATCAGAACACAGAACAATTACAATGATCGAGAACAAGGTTATTCCGGAATCCACAGATGTCGAATTTGGAAGCAAAGCCATCTTTTTTTGGGAATATTACGGCAAAAAAATACTCATCGGACTAGGAATAGCCGTTGTTTTAGCAGGGGCTTATCTGGCTTACCGCCACTATGTAGTAGAACCTGATGAGGCAAAGGCTTCTGAAGCAATGTTTCGCGCACAGGAATATTTTGGGCAGGATTCGGTAAGGCTGGCGCTTAACGGTGACAATGTAAATCTTGGTTTTGTCAAGCTCAATGATCGTTATTCTGGCACCAAATCTGGTAAGCTCGCAGGATATTATGCCGGTGCCTGTTATCTGAAAATGGGCGACTATGCCAACGCTGTAAAATATCTTAAGGATTTTTCCACCGACTCAAAACAAATCCAGGCCAGGGCTTACTGTTTGCTTGGAGATGCGTTGAGTGAACAGGGAAAGAAGCCGGAAGCTGCTGAATTATATAGCAAGGCAGGAAAATATTTTGATAAAGACGATTACAATTCTCCTGAATATCTTTTCCGCGCCGGATACCTCTATGAAAGCATTGGCAAGAACAAGGAAGCGATTGAAATGTACAAACTGATCAAGCAAAAATATAGTCGCAGCGAACGCGGTTTTGAGATTGATAAATATCTCGCCCGTTTAGGGGTGACTGACACAGAAAAAAATTAATTAATGGCTGAAATTGGAAACAGCAGACTATTAACTTCTACAGATACAGGCATCCCATCAAAGGATGCCTGTATCGTTATCATTAAAACCGAATGGAATGCAGCTGTGGTTGATAAACTGGAAGCAGGTTGTTTAAGCGTACTGACTGAAAAACAAATTAGTCAGGTAAAGGTAGTCACTGTTCCCGGGGCTTTTGAGATCCCCTTTGCTGTTAGGAGTTATTGGGAACATTCAAAATACTTAGAAAGCCGTCCAAAAGCCTTTATAGCGTTTGGTTGCATACTGAGAGGTGATACCCCGCATTTCGATTATGTATGCAAAGGGGTTACCGATGGTATCATGCAGCTTAATCTTACCCTGCCCGTGCCCGTTATATTCGGAATTCTTACTGTTGACACGCAGTTGCAAGCTGATCAAAGAATTGGTGGGATACACGGGCACAAGGGAGAGGAGGCGGCGCACACCGCCCTGAAGATGATGGCCATGCTGGATAATTTTCGTGAGCGGGGTTCAAAAAAATCATGACTTCGCAATGAGCATTTTACCAAGTCAAGAAAAATGAACGTTCAATTATTTATTCCCTGTTTTATAGACCAGCTGTATCCTGGTACTGCGCTGAATATGGTACAGGTTTTAGAGACTGCGGGTTGTGCGGTAACCTATAATCAAAACCAGACCTGCTGCGGGCAACCCGCTTTTAACGCAGGGTACTGGGAGGAAACCAGGGAAGTATGCAATAAATTTATTCGCGATTTTCAGGGTGCCGAATATATCGTTGCTCCAAGCGCGTCCTGTGTTGGATTTGTACGGAACTATTACAGCAAACTTTTCAGCAATTCTTCACAGATCAGGGAAGTTACCGCTTTGGGTAAAAGGATATTTGAGTTCTCTGAATTCCTGGTGAATGTTTTACAGGTCACGAACCTTGGAGCTACGATGCAGGGAAAAGCCACCTATCATGATTCTTGTGCGGGTTTGCGTGAGTGTCACATAAAGAAGGAGCCGCGTATCCTCCTTGAGAATGTAGATGGACTAGAGCTGGTTGAAATGGATGATGTGGAAACCTGTTGTGGTTTTGGTGGAAGCTTTGCCGTCAAGTTTGAACCCATATCCATCAGTATGGCTGACCAGAAAATCAACCACGCGCTGTCCACAGGAGCTGATTACATCATCTCTACCGATATGTCCTGCCTGATGCATCTTGAAGGATACATCAAACACAAAGGCGTAAATTTAAAAACCATGCACATTGCCGATGTGCTTGTCAGCAGGAGTTAAGGGGTTGAGGTCGATTCAGGAATAAATACTTCCCAAATAAACATTTGCATCACAAATAAATCCACCAATTAGAAGGCACAGATATCTGCAGTAATTCCTGGCAGGAATTTATTCCACCTTAAAATTATTTCAAAATTCTTTACTTTCAGATATTGGCCAACAAAGAAAGCCAGTAGCAAACAACGACTAACGAATCTGGAACGGGGGATGGGTGAGCCTGAAAAAATGTAGCACAAAAAGAATCAGCAGCAGGCAAACCCGCAACCTGGCTTCCACCAACTGCCATTCATGAAATTATTACCGCTCCAGATTTTCACGGCGCTGATGTTATTCGGCCATGCTGCCTGTAACAACCCACAGCAAACAAAGAAAATCGATCGCTCCATTTTAACCGATGAGCAAAAACGCCTCCCGGAAAATGCAGTCGGTGCCTTCAAAGTCGCCGACGGACTCGAACTGTCGCTCTTTGCTTCAGAACCCATGATGACTAACCCCACCAATATGGACATCGATTCACGGGGTCGCGTCTGGATAACCGAAGGCTATAATTACCG
>JBDTEB010000247.1:0-22022 GCA_039922795.1 Chitinophagaceae bacterium | reverse complement strand
GTCCAGCTGTTACCCGGTGCCATCGCTTTTGACACCCGGTTCAGGGGCGATGCTTCAAAGGCCGTACTGTCGAATAAATATTGCTCGCCGCCGTACATCAAATGCTGATTGGCATCCTTATACACGCTGCTGTAAAAATTCGCCTGATCATTAAATGGGTCTGCTTTAAAATCTCCATCGCTTATATTGCTGCGTGATTGCATGTAGGGCAAATATTTTACCGCTTCCCTTCCAAACTCATCATAGACTACCGGTGCCACCATATCCCTCGGACTCGTTCCAGGCCCCGCCTGTCGACCCACCGTTTGCAATGGTCTTCCCAGGCCGTCTAAAAACTGCGTGACCTGCTTCACCCCATGAAAATCCTTCCCATCGAACTCCACCTCGTCTTCGATTCCTTTGACGCCAGTGCGCGTTTTTACATAGTTGAGACTTCCTTTGACTTCGTAGGCGGACCGTAGGCCCGGTGCATTAGGTACCCCTTCCACCTGAGTTTGATTCGGTTTTGGCTTATTGCCGGTTTGTGCCTGCGTGACCTCAGCAAGGAAACAACAGACGATACTTAGTGAAAGCAGACCTAAAATATATTTATTCCCCATGAAGGTTGATTGATACTGATTGAATGTTGTTTTGCCTTAATTATCTACTGGCTTACTTTAACGTATAGCCGAAGCGGAAAATCACCGGTTGCGTTCGCAATACCTGGTTTTTCCACAAAAAGTCATACAGCAATTGCATATTGCCTTTCATTTTTTTCCCTACCCGATAGCGTTTGCTTACACCCAGCAAAGCACTTTTCTGCCAGGCACTATAATCGTCGAGAATCTCAAAACTCCTGAACTGGCTCCTGTAATTCATCTCCGCTCCACCCGAAAGCCAGATACTGCCTCTGAGCTTGTAATCCACAAAAGACCTGACGCCAACGCCCTGGTGAGTCACCGTCAAATGTTTGAAGTCTTTGCTCCAACCCATCCGGTAGGAGCCTCCCAATCCAACGATACTTTTGTCATTGATCTTGTAGCCAACCGAAAGTCCCAAATCCGTTGTCGCCGGTAAAAAGCCGTTACCTTTTACATTTTGCAGGTTGGTACCCAGCTCGAGCCTGTGCAGAAAACTTTTTGTTTTCTGACCGTTGGGTTTAAAATCAGGCATCGGCTCTTCGCTTCCGTTGCCACCCATTTTTGAGACCTTCTCTTTAAGTTGATTCAACTGCGCCCTGGCGTCATGGGCCTGAGCATGTAACACTTCCTGGATCTTCCCCTCCGATCCAAACCGTTCCAGCATGTCTTTCATCACGCTCTCCCGGGTCTGCAAACCGGCAAGACGAACCAGACTGCCCTCCGGCAAAGTCCTTGAGCCAGGAACCCGAAAAAGGGCTGCCAGCTCTGAATTACGACTAAAGAAATCTTTGAACTTTGAAGATTGACTGAGGATGCTCAGCGCCTTCGACTCCAGTCTGGAGGGATCCTTCAATAACTGCTTGTAGTCGGTTACCTGTTGCTGATAATAATACACCTGCTTTTGATATAGCTTCAACTGTTTACTCAAGTTGTATTTGCCCAACTGCTCTTTCAAAAAAGCCTGACGTTGTGTAAGAACACGCTTTACCTCTTCAGCCTCGGCAAACCTGTTTTGAAGCAACCCCATGCTTTCCATCGCTCCTTGTAATTTCGCTTCCAGCTCAGGCTTTGATTTTAAAAGATCTGAAGAATTGCCAAAAAAATTAAAGGCCGTTTTGAGAGAATCCAGATGGGGCAAATAAGTACCACTAAACCTGGAGACTTTAGAACCAACACTACTCATCTTCCCTTGCAAGGCATCATACGTCGCTTTCGCATCATCGAAGATCCGGTTCGCTGCTGCGGAGTCTACGGCCGTCACCTTCTTCCTTAGTTCTTCTTCGTGCCTGCGTAGGCTACTAATATACTTATCCGTCTGCTTTACCAACCGCTCATTTAATTTCCTCGCCTTCTTGTCCACCTGCCCAATCAATTTGTCCGGCGCACTATTTACTTTATCCAACATTGAGGTAGAATCCTGAGCCGATGTCTCGATCGAAAAGACTGCCGCAAAACATCCCGCAATAAGCCCGATCCTTAAAAAAAATTTCATAAAATAGGGTTGATTAATTACAAGGGTTCAAAGTCTGTCCTGCACTATCATATATCTGAATAATCTCACTTTCCGTATAACCCGACCCGTTTTTCAAATTGAAAAAATGTACAAAGGCGGACATGCAATTCACTGGAGTCGGGAAAACTAATTGAGGATCTGGCCGTTTCGGATTAATTGGCGTACTGAAGTCTTCGTCAAATTGTAGCACTCCGTCATTGTCAAAAACTTTGACATAGTCAACTGCCCCGGCGTTGCCAAAAAATAAGGCATCGACATAAAAATGAGTATCAATCGGTTTCGGTCCACCATTAGGGCCATTATTGTCTCTTGCCACATCGAATTTCAATTGCCCATTGACGTATACATAATATCTTGTTGGAGTTACTTGTAATTTGATCGTCGTAAAATCATCGAACAGATCTACGCCACCCACAGCAATTTCACTAAATTGATTATCTGGTGGGAAATTAGCCACGTTGTCAGATCCATACAAATGCCCGTCAAAATCACTAAATCCGGTCAGATAATAACCGTCTGCGAGGCGGGAAAAAAATACGTTGAAGTTAAAATAGGAACCGACACCCACTATATGCCCATTTGCCGGGCTCCTTGGCATCTTAAGTCGCCATTCAACGGCATACCCACTTTGCATGAAATTAAATTGCTGCGCATCATGGTAAACCGGATCGTAAGGATTAGCTAACTGTAGATTAAAAGCCGTATACCAGCCGCTTGACGCAAACGGAATACTTTGATACTGCGCAGGTAGCTGCGCAAGCCCATCACGATAAATGAGCCTTGTATCGTGAATAAATTTATTTGTATCCGATGGCGAATAATTGAACGGAACATCAAAGAAGGCTCTCAGGCCACCAGGACGTAGCTGTTGAAAATCATCAAGAAGCCCCTGCAAGGCCGGCTTGGTAAAGACCTCCCGATTGGCATATTTATATTCAAACTTTTTGAGAATATTCCGGTCCTGATCCCGAACAAGCCGCAGTCTTTTAAAAGCATCATAATCAAAATAAGTTACCACTCCTTTCTCATCAGAACTGCTTGTCATTCCAACAAGCCGGTCATACGTATACGTCTTCATTTGTGCATATCTGGGGTAAAATCTCACCTCGTCTATATGACCACCAATGTGTAAAGAGAACCTTTCGGAATTGACGTTTATTATTGACGTTTCAAAAATCCAGTCGGGGCCATTTTTTCTCCAGAAAGAAAGCAAATATTCCCCCACTGTAAAGTCGCTTAAAGTAATGTCGAGTCCGTCCGACTTGCTTTTTGATCCCGTTTTACTTTCATCACTGTTGCCGTTGCCCTCTTCAAATGAGGTGTAAAAAATATCTTTCGCATCAGCATTTATTGCCTCGGCGATTGGGTAAAGATGATCGTACCCCCATATATATCCGGTTTTACGTTCTTCCCTCGGACTGATCTCTTCCAGGTTTAAATATTGATCCCAGGTCAAGGTGGTTTTTGGGAGCAAATATTTAGCATCTAACATAAACTCACCATTACCACTTGTAGTGGAAAAATCACCCACAATACTTCGGTTCGACATCTTGAAATTTGATTCAGGAAATGGCCTCGACGCTAACTTGTAGACAGTACTCAGGGTCCCGCTGGAATTATATTGGAAAGCATCTGCTGATAAGATCTTTCCTTGCTTGCGGGTCACCTTTTCAATGGGCACAGATATGATATTTGCACTGACCAGGTCATTGACCATAGTGCCCGAGGCGTAGTCTTTCGGATAGGTCATGTCTTGTATCGTCACAAGGCCATCGCTTCCTGTGGTCTGCATTCTTGATACCAGTGTTGGATCTGACTTCGAATAGGAATAGTCAACCCTTTTTGTAAGAACTATATTATTATCGTCACGAATTTTTTCTTCTTCCCAATCCAACTGCATCGTCCCAACTTCAATGTTATTGTGCTTATATTCCAGATTACCATAGTTCTCGGTAAAGTAATCCTGGCTCGCTGTTGTCGTATTTAATCCATCTACAATAATCATATTGCCTCTTAAGGAAGCGCGACCCTGAAATATCCGGTATGGAAATAAGTATTTATTATAGTGCGACTCCTTTTTGGAAATCCAGTGATATCCGCCTTCTTTGTATTTGAAATGTGTCGTTGACTGAGGTGAAGCAAGATCCCAGTCATTTCTTTCAAAAGGAAATGGATCGGTGGGTGATGTGAACGATTGGGTATAGGAAGGTAAATCGTACGTATATATAGTCTTTCCAGTTGATAACCCTGGGCCAGAATTGTAAACTGCTACCTCATTGTAATAAACAATTGACCCGTTATCGAAGGTTAAACTCCGTGATGATCCGGATAAATAGGTCCTTTTTCTCGTTGAATTAAGTACAAGAACACCTATACCAGCAACTTGATCAGGTAATGCATACGTGTTAACCTCTTCTAAAAAAGAATTTCCATATACAGGATCAAAAGACGGTTGAGCTCTGATAATTCCCGTCCCATCTTCATTGGGTCCATACCTGAATACCTTTTGATTGGTTGCTTCGGGGTGCACTCCGTCATAGGAGCGTATCTTCTCAATACGATACCCACCAACCCCCAGTACCATGTCAGAATGAACAGGATCTCTGAATCGATTTTGACCGACTATGTATTCAGTTTTACCACCAGTCGGGTAAGTAACGGTCAGAGCAGTTCTCTGAGTGTTCGACAAATTAAATATTGCGGCTGGATCTCGGCCCTCGCCGATCAACGCTTTTTTTGCAAACGATGCCGTAATATCTACTGGCTGTTGATCATAATACATTTTACAATTCCCTAAAGAGACATCTATGCTTTGGTAGGGAACAACACAATAATTGCCAGGAGAAGAAGCTTCGTATCCCCAAAAATCATTTACGTTGCCATACTGTCTGTCAAAACCATAGTCAAAACGGTATTTGTCATCGTTTATCTTAAGCCAATCTAACTTCCGTGAATGACTATATTTTGCGATAGTATGTGGAGTGCCTCCAGGATCCCCTTCATGTGACTGTGAAAAATTTGCGGTCCTGATAACTGCTCCGTCGCTATTCTTAATTTGTAATGACGCCAGCTGGTGTTGATTTATGTAAAAGAAATCTATATACCCTCCCCTAAAACTTATTTGAGTAAGCAGATAAGTCCTCGATTCTTTTATGGTTCGCGATGGTTCTCCTCCTGTCGGATAATTGCCAACATCCTGAAAGCTCTCAGACATTTTCTCATAAGCTGACATAGAAGAATATTGCCCGGCGAATCTGAGAAACTTCGGACCTGTGATTTGCCAAAAAGGAAAATCCGGCGGTTTGCTAAAACCGTTATAGTTCGGTTTCAACCGGTAGTCACTATGTGTTTGTTGCCGGTCGTTTTGATTGTCATATACTTCAACTCTATCACTGTAACTATATCTTTCCTCATCGTAGTAAGCCCCGTAGGTGAAATTTATCTCAATAAGACCAAATGAATTCTTAACAGATTCACACTTCCAGGCCATTATTAAGGACCTGGTTCCGTTGATCTCGGAAACCCGGTCCACTTTGGTAGTGGAAAACAGGTATGAGCTGCCATCTGTATCAATGATTATAAATTGACGGTTGGTAAAATCATATTTCACCTTTACACCGGTATAGGGCACACAAACCGGTTCAAAGCTTCCGTCTGCCTGTTTTTGAAAATAGAAAGATCCCGCTTTTCCTAAAAGGCTGTAAAAGAACTTATCTGGTTCTTCGTCAGCAAGGCCATCGATCATCAGCTTTTTTTCCTGCCTTGTTCGGGAAATATAATCGTTTACGTAATTGTTCGGAATTTTATTGTTGTAGCAGTATCCGCCGTGGTCCAGGTCATCTGCACCGTTTATCGTTCGTGTGACTTGAAGTTCCGTACTTAATGACCAACCCGCGCCAACGCTACCTGGCATTTGATTTGCCTTGATGTAACTGTCTAAATGAAAACTCAGTCCAACCGGAATTGTTAAAGAGCCTGCCTTGACAGAATGAATGGGAATGCTGATGTCCGGCGTTCCGGTTAAATAGCTTACAGGATAATCTACCTGTCTCATCAATGCTGCAGCCTCAGGCGGATAAAAATTAACTTGATTGTACTGAGCCTCCATCCAACACGGTACAAAAAGTAAAATGAAAAGCAGGTTTGTCTTTGAAGTTATCATAGTATATATTACTTTCCAAGTTGTTTATTCAATAAGAAGGAATTGCCAACAATAATGATTGTGTTCAGGCTATATCAATTCCATTCCGCCCTATTCATCAGCGGTACAAATGTCTGAACGGATGATTCCTCGTGTCTATATTAGCATACCCAAGCAGGGCGACGTATTAGTTTCTAATTACATGAATTAACAGCGCCACTCGATTGCGCGAACAGAATGTTTTAGTTAATTACAAAAATTCAGAAAGGCATAATGGATCCCTGGTAATTGACTGTTGATGGGCTCTATACCAATTCCTCTTGAAGCAAGGTATGACTCAATGAAATGGGCAGAATTGACAAATGTCAAATAAACAGGATCTCTAATAAAATGCTCAGGCATCGGGAGAGAATGCCTCATGAGATTATTCTTGCCTCGCAACTCTTGTTGCTCAAATTAGGCAGAACTGCCTGATTAATTACGGGACCGAAATCTGCATTCAATCTGGCAAATAAGTTGGGAATTATTCCAGTTGTAAGGATGAAAATTCGCTTTCCACCGAGGATGCCTTTATCTGTTGAAGCGATAAGAATAGTGATGGAACTAATGATAATGATTCGCAAAAAAGAATAGCCTCTGCCATGCTATTTGCGGTCTGTAAAGCTGTGACATCTTTTCAGAAACTACCCGATTAAATAGGCTAACCCGTTTGTTACCGGGTCACAGAGGTCCTTCACTTTCTTCTCCTTGAATAGTTTTTGTATCATATCCCTTGCGACTTTATATTCATCGTGAATGGGGCAGGGATGCACAGAGGAACACTTACTTAAACCAAGTCCACATTCCTTGAAAACCTGTTTCCCTTCTATCATTTCTACGATGCTGATGATGGGCTGCTTTTCCTGCCATTCGTTGATGAAGAACCCGCCACCCGGGCCTTTAAGACTGTTGATTAAACCATGCCGGGCCAGTGTCTGTAAAACCTTGCCCACAGTATGCTCACTCGCATTTATATGTTCAGCAATTTCTTTGATGCCTGCCTTTTCACCCAACTTGCTTTGCGATGCGAGGTAAATAACTGATTTAATAGCTGTTTTACAAGTATAACTCAACATACAATTTAACGGTTTAAAAACTTCTGCCCCTCAGCCGAAATGTGATCAGCGTTCCAGGCTTGCTGAAAGGTAAGATTAACAATAATCTCGTACTCTGAAAAAGTCTCCGCAAGGGATTGTTTTACACTGGCAGTAATGCTTTCGCCCATCGGGCAGAACTGTGTAGTCAACGTCATGCTTGACGCTACGCATTTTTTCACTTCATCAAAATCAATTTGATAAATCAGTCCCAGGTCTACCACGTTCAACCCAATTTCAGGATCAATTACATCGTATAAACCAGCAAGGGCCTCCACGCATTTCAAACGATCATTAGTAATTACTTCCATTATTTACCGGGTTGATGAAAAATGGTTTTACCGACGTTTCCTACATAAAAAATGGCTGATGCCACCAGGGCACCTGCGCCAGTTTTCAACAAGATATCGTTCAATGCAATAATTCCAAACAGAAATAATACGAAACCAACTAAATAAAACACTGCCATTATTTGAAACAGTTTTTCGCTGAACAGTTCCTTGGGTGCAGGCGTCTTTCCAATGGCCCGTTTATGATAGATTTTATTCCAGACGATAAAGGGCAGGGTTTTGAAGGTCATGCCAAAGATTATAGCCGTTATCCACCCAAAAAAAATACAAAAGCCATACAAGAAAGCCAGGTTTGATTTGTCACTTGTTGCCATAAAATAAATGATTGCCAACAAAGTTAACAAAGGCAAAAACATTAAAGCAACAGACAGTAAGGATACTTTCATTTGCTTATCCACCTGTTTGCGGATGCGTACCGTGTAAGCTTTATAGCAATAACTGGCAAAGAGTATTATTGCGATCAATATCAAAACAAAAGGAGAATAGTAAAGCCAGGGAGACGCGTTAAGCGTAACCAATAGAATAAATCCAGCCAACCCGGTATTTATCAGCCCGTACATCCACCACAATGTTTTGGAGGCTGAATATTGCGAGATGAGAAACATAGGGATAAGCCTTGACGCGACTCCAATGAATAATAACAGAAACCAGCCAGCCAGCCCCATATGTGCATGCAAGGACAAATAGGCTATTGAATTGTCGGGTAACCAGGAACGGGTAAAATTAAAAACCAACAACAGGCCAAAGAAAGTAGTGGCGAATAACCACAGAGAGGCTGTAGCCATAAACCATGCCCATACATCGTGTCTTCGGCTTTCGGAAATACTACTGAGAACATTGGCGAGATAACAAATAACCCCTGCGTTCACTAAAATAGCACCTGCTTGCAATACCCAACCGGTATGAAAAATATAAAAGCCGGTTACTAAAAAAGGGATGCCCAATGCTGCAAAAACAAAGGACAAATATCCCAACAGATCACTAGACAACTTACCTTCTATCAGCACCGGCAGAAGTTGATGGCTGGCTCCCAGGATAATCATCGTTCCCCAACCCAATGCCATCAGGTGCGTTATCGCCAGTGTTTGCGGTTGGAAATTATGCTGATAAACAACGGATGTGTTTGCCAGCAGTAACACGCAGGCCAGTAAAAAAGATAAGGCTGCGAAAATATAAAATGGAAGCACTACACAATATGAGGTGGTTTTCTGCAGACTCGTATTTGATTCAGCGGGAACCATTCTATGGTTTAAATATCAATAAATACACCTCACCATCACGCACTTCTTTTATCCGGTAGTCAAACTGACGGTCTTTCAACTCGGTAAGCAGGAATACAGGGATACGTTTGTGGTGAACGTACAAAGCCGTTTCAACCGGTAATTTTGCCAATTCTTCCAGGATGGAAATCATAGGCAGAGGCATTTCCAGATGTGTTACATCAATATGTTTCAATTTATATTCATAACGTTTTAAAAGCAGCTCCCAATCATTTCTATCATCAGCATTCGCCTCCAGTTGCACATTTCCACCGACTGTCGTTTTATAGAAGTAGGTTTCAATCAAATCTTTTTCCACAAAGCTTACATAACATTCAAATCCTTGTTTTTCAAGCAATTGTATAAGTGGCGCAGGTTCAAATGTGTTGATAATTTTCAGCGCCTGGCCCTGCCGCAATGTTTTTATGGTTTGCTGAATATGTTTCAACGGGTCGTTGCCATCAGCTAACATGGTTCTAACATCCAGTGTAACGATTTGATTGGCCTTCAATTCATTTATAAATGCCGGAACCAGTCCTGGTTCACTGGCACCGCCTTCGTCCGTTGGCAATATATTGTCTGCTTGAAAACCAAGCGGCTTCAGCTTCTCAAAGAAATCCTCCGGAGTACAACCTCCAATTTTTGATGCCATCGCTATGCTTGTTCTGCCGGCCATCAGCTTGCGCAAAACTGGATTGCGAAGCTTCTTAAAATCAGGACTTAGCATTACGATTGCTTCCAACGCATCAGGATGACTCTTTATCAACACCGAGATTTTCGTCTGAGCATTTATGCGCATCATTTAAAATATTTGTCAAACATTTGAATCTTTTCTGTAAGTTTCTCTGTCAGTTCTTTCGCATCAGATGCAGCCTGTGTTTTCTTCAGATCATCTACATCTTTCAAAACGGGCTCCAGCCACAAATGCAGGGCGTCATGATCTGGTCCTTTTATTTTACAGTCACTGATAAGACTGTTTAATTCGTTTTGCAGGTCGCCTGCAAAAGCATGGTACGCGTTTACATTTGCGTGTGGTTTCGCATTAAAAGCATTCGTCTCATCAATTAATTTCGCGGCATGTTTGCTGGTGCTTTCGTCGCTTTCCCACTTAATGCCGTTGTTCAGTGCCAAACCACCACCATGTTCCTTATGGTTGTCATCTTCATGTTGATGGCTTTCCTGTTCAACATTATCTTTTACTTTCACCGTTCTATTATTCGTATTGTTGCACCCAAAAAATACAACGGTAAATATTAAGGGAAGGATATTTTTTACACTCATCATTTTTGTTATAACATTTCAATTAAGTGGTAAAATAATTTGAGCCTGGCACAACAATCTAAGCTAACCCACGCTCCATCTCCACTGATTTGGGAAACAGGATATTGTTTTCGAGGTGAATGTGAATATGCAGGTCATCTTCAAACTCCTGTATCATTTTAAACAACAGTTTGTACGTGGCGCATGCATCTGCAGGAATCGTATAGCCATTGCTAAGTGATCTTATTTGATCGAGGCAACGGCCAACACGGTCATGTTCACCTTCGAGGCCCGCAATCATTGAAGCCAGATTATTTTCTTCCTTGTCTAATGCCAGCTGATTATTTTTTGCATTGACAATCTTTTTTACATAAGCAAACAGCATTTTTTCCTCAGCCAACATATGTTCGCTTAATTCTTCATTTATTGTTTCTACCAGGTTATGAATTTCCAGTAATTCGGGGTGTCGGTCTCCATGCACCTGGGCCACTTTCAGCGCGTAACTACGAAGCTCAGGCAGATATTTACGAACATAGCGGTGGTGCGTATTAACGATATAGTCCGCAAGGAAATCCAGGTCCCATTCATTATACGCATTGTTGTCCGTTTTATTATTCGAATTTACCTGCTGCAATTCTTGTTCGACCTGTGTCGCATCAATCCCTTTTTCCTGGCAAACTTCACGCACCGTTTTCTTACCTCCGCAGCAAAAATCAATACCATACTTTTTAAACACTTCAGCCTTGCGCAGATCCTTTACGGCTATCTGACCTATGGTTTCTGTATCGCTTTCACCTTTCTTCGTTATCAGCACATCCCACCAATCAGGACCTTGCTGCTCATACTTCCAGATAAAAACATCGCCACGCTCCCCGAGCAACTGGTAATAAACAGGCTTGGGGTCATGGTCGTTATGAATGGTTAAGCTTTCGCCCCCGTCCAAGCTATCAAAAACCCGAAAAATTGTTGGGTGTTTCAATTTGGGTTCAATAAGCGTTACGTCAATATAGTTTTCCTGTAAGGTTTCCATGATATGTATATTTTAGAATGTGAAATTTGAAGACCAAAGGTAAGTATAATAGAAGTAATTCAGTACTTTTATGCTCGTTAAATATTCTTCTTGTTTCGTAGTTATATAAACACGCTAACGACAGACTGTTTACAACTGATCGGTTTGCAACCCGGATTAAAAGAAACCGACGCACTGTTTTATCTATTGCGGGGTAGAAAATACAAAGCAAAACGCTTCGTTAAGTATCAGCTAACAAATCAAAGTATTCATCATCTTCATTTTTGCCACCAAAACCCTTACCTAATTCTTTATGGCTTTCTACAAATTCTATAGAACGTACCCACTTTACCATTTTATATCCTAACTGGTTCTCCACCCGAAGTCGTAGCGGCGCTCCGTGCGCCAAGGAAAGCGCCTGATAATTCATTTCCCAGGCAAGAATTGATTGCGGTTTAAGGCAATTATCGAGCGTATGAGTATCGTAGTAAACACCACCGAACAAGCCTTCGCCATAAGAGTAAAATGCAAGGGTGGTTGCTGAAGCTCGTGGTTTTACCAGTTCTACAATTTTACGAAGTGGCACGCCTCCCCATTCCGCTATGCCCGACCAACCCTGAATACAATGGTGCATGGTTATATTTTGTTCGAGCGCCATTTCTTTCAAGTCTTGAAGAGATAATTCAACAGGATTATCTACCAGTCCTCCTATCTTAAGCTTATAATCCTTAAAATTGTTATCTGCCAGATCCTTCCACAATGGTGAGTCAGGCATTTTTCCATTGGTCCAGAAATAGGGAGATATATCCTTTTTTTGATAGTAGGGTTTTGGTTTGAACCGATTCACTGTAATGCGCCACAGTGTTCCGTTAACGGCGCCTTGCAAAAACTGGAGCGCGCGTTGTTTGTTCCATGAAAACCAATGGGCTAAAAAGCAAAAAGCCACTGTTGCCAGTACAATTGCTGATCCAGTATAAATACCTGTATAACTTGACGCATCATCCGAGCCTATAGTGATATGGTTCATATTGCGAACTAAGCCAGTTGCTGCTACAAGACAAACATGAATGATGATAAAAATCACATAAGCAATCATCACCAGAAAATGAATGGAACGGGCGCTCTGTCTGTTACCGAATAATTTAGGGTACCAGTGAAACCGATTTTCAATTGCAGGTGACATCGCCATACCGGTAAGCATCGCCAACGGACCTAAAATGAAAACGACACCAAAATATGAGAGTTGCTGAAGTGCGTTGTAATGGAAAAATCCGTTTGGCTCAACGGGGAAATGTAACGTAGCGTAATACACAAATACATTCCATGCTTCTGGCAAAATTGACCATGACGTAGGCACTAACCTTTTCCATTGATCAGTACAAAACAAAAGGGTGACAAAAACGGCCCCGTTTAAAAGAAAAAAAGGAACGGTAAGAAAGTGCCAGACTCGTGCTATGCCTATGGTATGTCTGTAACCCGGTAAACCTAATACGGGACTGATATAACGCGCGTCTTCCTTGGCTGTCCAGGTTTTATCTGCAGACATTTTTAGCGGCGTAAACCTTATCCATTCTTTTTCCGGTGCACAACCGTCATTCCAGTACAAACGGGGATGATCGACTAAAATAGAAAGTCCGCTTCTGACTATAATCACAAGGAAAAAGAAATTCACCCAATGACTAACATTTACCCAGGCGGGAAACCCGGAAAGTGTATCGAACTTGCCAGGTGATAGTGATAAGGAAGGATCGGCAGGTAGGCCAAACAAAAGATACTGAAGCCACGCTATACCAGTTGATCCAAATACAATAACCCCAAAAGTAACCAGCATGTATGGTTTTATTCCCACAAACATTTGCCGGTCGGTGGGATAATGTACTTTCCTTTCGGATTCGTTCATATGTTTAATCATGATGATCTGCTATGACTTTGCCATTGTATATATGCTGATTCCCGAAAATTGGGATGGGATTCTGGTGATTCTTTTCCAGTGTGACTCAACCCGAATTCCGTCGTTTTATATATCTTCAACCGAATCGGCACCAACAATCTGCACTACAGTATCTCTCAGATTCTTATCTACTAATATCTGACAAGAAAGCCGAACGTTACCTCCATGTATCCCCATTTTAGAAAGTGTTTGTTCTTCATTTCTGTAAAGGATATTTACTTCTGCAGGTAAGTGTTCAATTTTTACTGCGCAGGTACCGCACCTCCCCATCCCTTTGCAGTCGCCAAAGCCGTCGATGTAGATTTTATCGTAGAGCAAAACCATAAGGTTTCGGTATTCGCCCTCATAAGTTTGAAGCTCATGTTTTCCGCCTTCGTAATAAACTGTAAATGGAATAGATGTTCGGGGTGCTGCCATTATAAACCATCCTCATTCTTCAGCCAAAATTCGTCTGCAAAATCGACCTCGGATACAGGGTCGTGATTTGCGGCTATTTTTTTTCCAATGTCGTCTAGTTGCTCGTCTGTCAGCACTTTTTCGAGGTGGGGAAAGAGTTCTCTTTCTTCATAACGAACATGACTGTCAACAGTATCAGCTAAAATTGAAAGTTGATTTAAGCAATCTTCTTCCCCAGTATTCATCTGCCTTATTTGATTGGCAATTTGTTCATGTTCATCCAGGGCTTTTTGTACTTCAGCATCCTTTAGAGGTGAAAATAAAATGGTTTCTTCCTCGGCAAAATGAGGCTGCATGTGATGCTGCCAAAAGTAGTGCACATACTTTATCATACGGTCAGAAGCAACGTTAAACTGCAGTCCCCTTCTTATCTTCCAGCAAAACAGTAAGGTGAAATGATGTTCTCTCGATAACTTGACAATGTGTTCGTTTCTTCTCATAAGTAAGAGTAAGAGCCCGACCCTTGCATGTCGTGTTCCTTCTTTATTATTTTTGAAATAATTGGGTGACTAAATAATAAATAGCCCAGCCGCCAAAAAGTATGTGTGCAATCCAAACCCAGCCTGGAATACTCCGCGGGGTTTCACTTCCTTCGATTAAAAAAACCTTTTGATCGCCTTTGCCATAGGCACTTATCATGATAGGAATTACGCCATCTACCACTTCATTTGGTTTAATGCCTTCTACCGAAATATCGGGGCCGTTGCGAACGGTGAATGGTATTTTCCGAATGCCCTCTTTACCTTGCGGATCTTTGCTTACAATCCGTAAAAAATGTTCGCCATCGACAAGCTTGCGAGTGTCAAGTTCGAAATTTATGGGCGATTTGAATGAGCCGACCGGATGCTCCTCATCGTCAATAAAAATTATTACTGAACTTTTATCTTCCATTTTTATATCAGTTTAAAACGGTTCTTTTAATATGGTCGTAGCTTTTTTCTCCTGGTTTTATCAACCATTTGACGGTGTAAAATAGTGTCACCAAAACAATAAGAACTGTTGCCCACACAATCACATAATCCCAGTTGCTATCGGGGCCTGCACCGTGGGTGATGCCTGCCAATATTTTAGGCTGTTGCTTTTCACAAGCCGGACAGGCGAATACTGCAAGTTTAACAAGTAGCAGGCAAATTATGATCAGGTACTTTTTCATATTGATCTTTCTTTGAGACACAAGAAGTGCCAAAACTTAAAGCATAGTGCCACTTTGTGTTTTTTTCATTAATTAGTCAGTCGAAATACCGAATGTACAAAAATCCGAAGAATGTAAAAGTCATTAAGCCTGGTCCAGAATCTCTCTCCATTATTTTGCAATCGGTGTATCCTTTGATTTAAGTTTAACCAGGCTAACTATCTTTTCTACTTGTGCTGCTGTTACTTTTTTCGCATTATTACCCCAGCTGGTTTTTTCATGGTT
The DNA here is from genome assembly GCA_039922795.1 of Chitinophagaceae bacterium. Lineage (GTDB taxonomy): Bacteria > Bacteroidota > Bacteroidia > Chitinophagales > Chitinophagaceae > JADCRZ01. The sequence goes on along the minus strand of JBDTEB010000247.1, from coordinate 6,913 downwards.
CATGATGGCTGACACCTCTTCCGGTTTCAAATTATTGTTGGTTCCAATCGCTGGCATCGGGGGCAAGCCTTCAGACACACGACCGCTATAACCATTCATAATAATATCTACCATTATTTCGGGATTGTCATCCAAAACTATTTTGCTTCCTTTCAGTGACGGAAAAGCGCCTTTCAATCCTTCGCCATTTTCCTGATGGCAGCTTTGGCAATTGGCAGCGTACAAAGCATTGCCATCAAGCTCCTGCGGCTCTGCTGCTCCATTGGCAATAGTTTTCGTTTTTGCTTTGTATAAAAACTCAAGGTTAGGCGTACCATCCGGCAACTTGATTTGTTTAAGACTTTGCAGGTATGCAACCAATTGCAACGCCTCTTTGGTCGCCACTACCTTGCCTTCCCCACCACGTAAATATTCTGCGGGAACGTTAACCACCACCTCGCCTTTTGCAGGAGTTTTCTTTACTTCAAACATCCAGCGATAAGAAGGCATGATGGATTGTTTTACGACAATTCTGGGATTAAATAAGTGAACCAGATGCCAGTCTATACTTGGCTGCCGGGTACCGATAGCTGTAAGGTCAGGACCTGTGCGTTCGGTGCCCATTACGGTTGCGGTGTTCCGCCAAAAATCGGTACGGTGCAAATTGGCATAATCAGCAGCAATGCTGGGTCGTTCGCCCCACCCTTTATCCATGTCCACATTTCTTACCTGCTGGGTATGGCAGCTTACGCATCCTTCCTTTATATAGATTGCCTTTCCGAGCAAAGCGTCACCGCTCAATGCTTTTGCCTGTGGCAAGGGAGCATTGTTCTTTTGATTGTACAGTGCCGGCATAATGGCTACGAGTATTGTTAAAAAAACAAATAAGGCGAGGGCTGTTAGGAAGAGTTTTTTATGGTCGTTGAAAAAATCCATTTGATACTATTTTTTACTCTTTAGTGTATTAATCGAATTCAAGATTCACCATCATTTGCCTGGAATTGACATGCATTTAGATATCTGTCTACTGCGCCTACTGAACATCTACCAATTCCTTGTCATCTAAAGAAAGGCTTCCCAAAGCTTCTTCATTTATATTAAGCGTGTGGCGCGGGCGAATCATTTTATACATATTGAACGCAAAAACCAAATGCGAGGCCCACATCAAACTTCCACCGATAGCACGCCACAACCAGTATGGAGCCATAAAGGAAACACTGTCAATAAATGGCTTGCCGTCCATCCACATCATACCTCTTAAAGTACCTCCAATCATTAATGGAATACTGTAAAACAGCAGCCCGATAAATGCCATCCAGAAGTGAATACCTACTGTTATCTGCGGTGGTTCCTGCCGGGTAATTCTTGGAATAATGGCATAGATGCCTCCCCAGAGAAAGAAAGCAATAATGCCATACATGGTCAGATGAGAGTGCGCTACAGTAAAATCTGTGAAGTGCCAGAGCAGGTTGGTATACCGAAATGCTTCTGCGGTTCCCTGTAATGAGCCAGTGAAATAGAAGATAATACCGATGATAAAAAAGGGCAGTGTATAACTTCCTGAAATCTTGTGCCATGATCCCCTGAAAGTCATAATAAAATTGGTAGTGCCTGACACCACTGGAATAACCATACCTACACTGCCTATAATAGCTACAGTCTGTAGCGACCATGGTATGGCGCTGAATACAAAGTGATGCGTACCAATAAGTGTATAAAAAAATATTTGTGACCAGAAGGCCAGAATACCGAGACTGTATGAATAGATGGGCTTATTCAACTGCTGGGGCAAATAATAATAAACGAGCCCTAGTGTAAAAAGCATGAACCACATGCCAACACCCTGGTGCATGTAATAACCTTGTGTAATGGTTTCACCTAAACCGTTTTGCCAGAAAGGCAAATAGGCAACTATCGTAATAGTAATGGCAAACATTACCGCAGCAACAATGTACCAGTTGGAAACATAAATCTCTTTGGTCTGACGTTTCGCTATGGTTTTAAGAAAATTGGCTAAAGTGAGAATCAGGCCAATGGCAAACAGAAGCTGTACAGGCCAGATATATTCCCGGTATTCACCGCCACCGTTATTGATACCAGCCATTAAGAAAATGCTGCCTAATATTACCGAAGCGTTAATGAGAAACAATGTGTACCAACCCCATTTGAGGCTATGGATTTGCACGTTGCCGACACGAGGTACTACATAATATCCTAACCCCAACATGGCTAATGAGGACCATCCCCAGAATACGGCATTCGTATGAACAGGTCGCAGCCTGCCAAAGCTTAACCAGCTTAAGTGGTCCGCATCAGGGGCAACGAATTTAATACCTTCATATTCGCCCACAGAAGTCCCAAACACCAGCCACGCTGTAGCTGAAATAATAAACCAGATGATTAATTTTGACAGATGGGGGTCAACATCGGGTCGTTTGAGCGCCTTTCTCTTTTCTGCAATAAAACGAATATTGGCATGTTCGTTTACATTAGCGATGATTCCTTTATCATCATTGGCGTTTAGTGTTCCGGACAGCTCATTCTGATTTAATTTGTAATCAAGCGTGGCTTTACGCTTTCTTAACACCTCGGCTATTTGTTCTTCAGGCAATGTTTTCAGGTACTCGGTTAAGCGCGCCACCTCTGCAATATTTTGATTGCGGCGATAACGTTTCGTCATATTCATCACCTTTACTATCATTAATATTATTCCGGCGAGAATGGGGGTGAGAAGTAACACAAGCGTTATTACAAATCCCCCTTCACTAAACAAGGTGACAGATTTTTGCCCCGGTGTTTGCGCAAATAAAGATGTGGTAAGAAAACTGCTTGCAATAAGCAGAAAAAGCATTAAAATCGGGTTGTTCCCCCTAGAATCAGACTTCAATTTTTCCTTATATTTTAAATAGGTATCAATCTGATTGCTGTCGAAACTATGTAAATATTCCTCCACTTTGCCGTTATCTTCACCCTTTGCTTTTTTCCTGGAAAGCAAGATCATTTCTTTCGTTCTTATAGCCAGGAATACTACTGCACCCAACATGATTAGTATCACTACGCCCAGAAGTATCATTTCGCCGATTCCTGCAGGATCAGATGGCGAAGCGATATTTTCGTTCTGTGCAGAAACTGAAAAAGGAATGAATAAACATAAAATAAAAGGCATCCATAACGCCTTACCCAACCCATTTGTGTTCATATAAGAATAGTTGAAAACGGTTTGTTTTTATAAAAAAAGCACTTCTTAGATGAGCCAGGTTGTTTCCAGGCTGCTCTTTCACTTAACCCATTATTGCATTGAGCTTCTCCTGAAAGTGTATGCTCAAAGATGTTGAGAAACAGGCACATCGACAGGTGTGAAGGTAAGCGTAATAAATAATAAAAGATAGATTTGTCCCTTATTTTGAGGGTTACCAAATTAGAATCTGTACTGTTATATGCGAATTTTTTTGCTTGTGTAAAGCCTGATCGTTTAGCTAAAGCATAGCAGACTTTAAACGGAATAGAAGATCTGCGAAGAAATTATGGTCGTTTCAGGTAAGCCCGGTTATTTTCAAGCTGTTCTTGCATTTTACCTATTTTGGCATTCTTGAGCATCGTATAAATATCCTTGCGCACCTTTTTAAATTGATTGTGCAAGGGACAAGGCTTTTTCTCGGAACAAACGGGGAGGCCTAATGCACAGCCGGTATACAGCTTATCTCCGTCAATGAGTTTTACGATATCGGCTGAAGATCGTTGAAGTGAATTTTTATCCAGGTAGAATCCTCCTGTCGGGCCTTTTTGCGATAACAACAATCCGTTTTTACATAGCTCCTGCAAAATTTTTGCAATGAATTGTTCCGGAGCATCAATTTCCCGGGCAATTTCTTTGATACTTACTTTGGCTCCCCTCTTGGAAATTCCGGCTATATATATCATAGCACGGATAGCATACTCACAAGTTTTTGAAAACATCTGTATTTATTACAACGCAAGATACAGTGTAGAATAATAAAGGATAACAATGTCCTATACTATTCTAATACACAGGCGTTCCAAGCCGGTCCCAGCGAATAATTTGACCGTCTCGCCGCGCTCTTTGCGTATTCGATTGTCTTAAAGCTACAATTCGCTCCCGCCCCTATAAAAAAACTACCTTTGAATTCCCAATTTAAATCAAATGAGCAATGACCTTTTCGTGCATGATGAGATGAAGCGACTCGCGGATCTTAATGCCTACCAGATCCTTGATACCCCTGAAGAGGTTGATTTTGATGACCTCGTTGAGCTTGCTGCGCTGATCTGCAATTGTCCTACATCCCTGATCTCTTTTGTTGACGAAGACAGGCAATGGTTCAAAGCAAGACGTAATCTAGACGCATTGGAAACCTCCCGCGATATTTCATTTTGCAGCCACGCCATCCAGCAGGATGACGTTTTTACCGTTGATAATCCCTTAGAAGATGACAGATTTAAAAACAATAGCCTTGTAACGGGAAGTTTACAGATTCGTTTTTATGCAGGCGCTCCGATTGTTTCTGCAGCTGGAAGCAAATTGGGAACAATCTGTGTAATCGACAATATCGCCAGGATGCTTACCTCAGAACAAAAAGAGGCCCTCAAAAAACTGTCACGGCAGGCCAGCAGACTATTGGAATTACGATTACAAAGGCGTTTACTCGAAAAAGTATTGCTTGATCGCCAGCTCATTTAAACATGACTTTCTTACAGGCAACCTGATGAAGAATTGGGTGCCCTCGCCAAGTATTGACTCAGCACTAATGCTGCCTCCATGATAATGGGCTATCTTCTGGCAGTACGATAACCCGATGCCTCGACCCGGCAAAGCTTCCTCTGGATGGAAACGTTCAAAGACATCAAAAACCTTTTCAAGGTGATAATCGGCGATTCCTATGCCATTGTCAGATACGCTTACGATCACATAATCGGAATCTGAAGTATCATTTGTTGAACTGATTTTGATAACCGGCGCCACCTGTTTCTTGCTAAACCAAAGGCTGTTCCTGATGAGTTCAAAAAAAAGCTGAGCCATAAGTAATGGCACGGCGTCAATTTGCGGCAGCGCATCTTTTTCCACCCACGCCTCCTTTTGTTGTATTTGCTGTGTCATCTGCGAACACACCGTTAATACGATGGCATTCAGGTCAACTTTTTCTAATTTAAGGGCTGCAGGCTTAAGATCAGCAAACCTGGACACATCCTCAATCAACCTGGCGAACTGAAGCGCAAATCGTTGCACCTTTACCGCCAGCTCAGAAGCCTTCTTCAAGTTTCCAGACCGGGCCTCCTCTTCAATAAGGTTTGAATAAAGCTGGAGCTTTCTCAAAGGTTCCTTTAATGTATGCGTACTTATGTGTTGATATTGGCTGTTTTCCCTTTCCAGATAATTTATTTCTGATTGCTTCTGCCTTAGTAACTCGCCAGCAGAATTTAGTTGTTTGCTGGAATTAATCCGCTGCGCTATCAAGTCTGCAAATTTCACAGATTGTTCCGCTTTTACAGACTTATCCATAAGCAGCGGGTCTTCACAAAAAAGATACAAATATCCAAGAATACCGCCCGGGGGCCAGCTTACCGGAAGTATTAAAAAATTTCCAGGGTCAACAGAAGGGCTTGACTGATATCGCCTGAACGATTCCGAATCGGAAAAATCTCTGCCTTCACTACAATGAGACAGCCATTTTTGCTCCTCTACACCAGTTAACCCGACGAAGGACACCGTCAGGGAATCACAGACCAGCTTCAGTAGCCCCATCATCTGTTGATCACTTTCGATAGAAAATTCCTCTGGAATATGGTGGCTGGCATTTCTCATTTACAAAAAACCCGGGTAGCCCCAGGCGTTGTGCGAAGATAAGGAGTTGTTTGAGGCATCAGGAGTGAGGTTATGTATTAACGAAAGATTTCATACGATGACCGCCATGATAGTTTTTATTACGAAAGAATGATAGCTTGCAGGGGGAGAAAAAATTGCCGGATGGCACGGTTTTTTACAACCCTAATCTTCAACTCCTCTTCCATGCAACCTTTACCGTTAACTGTAAAACGCTCTATTGAACTCTTAGGACTTTACGCCCTTGGAACCGTAATTTATATCGGAGCGGATATTATCACACCGATCCTGCTGGCATTTTTTATCGCAATTGTTCTTTTGCCGGTATATCGCTTTCTTCGCAGAATCAAATTTCCGGAGGTCTTATCGATATCATTGTCGATACTGGTACTGGTAATTCTTCTTGCCGGTATCGGCTGGTTCTTTTCTTCGCAGATTGCTGCCCTGGTTTCTGATTTTCCACAGATAAAGCAGAATACTACCGCTCATCTTCAAACGCTGAGTGCCTGGATAAATAGCAAGACACATTTTTCAACGGAGAAACAGCTGGCACTTATAAATGAACAGAGTGGCAAATTGCTCAATTCTGCCGGAGGAGTGCTAAGTGGAGCAGCAGGCTCACTTACATCGATATTTATTTTTGTTGGCCTGTTGCCTATTTATATTTTTCTTATCCTTTTCTATAAAAATCTTTTATTGCGATTTATCTTTTTGTGGTTTCCTGAACAAACCCATGCAAAGTTGAAAGACGTTATGCATGAAACAGAAGTGATCATCAAGAGTTATCTTGTCGGACTCCTGATCCAGATCACTTACATAACCATATTGCTTGGTGGAATCCTGATGCTTTTCGGCATCCAGCATGCATTACTAATCGGAGTCATTTTTGCGGTACTCAACCTGATTCCTTATGTAGGCGCACTGGTTGGAAACATCATCGGCGTGTTGCTGACGCTAACGTCATCTACAGATATTTCACCCATTTTTATCGTGCTTCTTACTATAGCATTCGTGCAGTTTCTCGACAATAACATATTGATGCCACGTATCGTTGGTTCAAAAGTGAAGATCAATGCCCTGGCCACGATTGTCGGTGTT
>JBDTEB010000246.1:0-3631 GCA_039922795.1 Chitinophagaceae bacterium | reverse complement strand
ATATTTGCTTTTACAGGCACAACCTGAAATGAACTATACCTGGGGTAAATACAAGTATTACGATGGTGTGACACCTGCAGAAAAAGTGCCTGGTAAACTGGTTCCTTCCATGTTGCTCGGCGGCGGGGCGGTGGTGCCTCAGGGCAGGGGTGCACTGGTTATCATGATTCAATATGATGTGCTGAATAATGTAAGAAGCCCGTATGGTAGTCGTCCCATCTATAATTTTGGGTACAATGTTGGTTTCTAGCTGTCTGGTATAAGCGCCTATTCAATTGTGTTGAATATCTCTACAGGCGAGGAGCAGAAACTGATCCTGCTTTGCCAGTCTTCATATAAAAATCCTTCCCTGTCCATTTGTTTCAAATGACTGATGAGGTGGTTATAGTATCCTCCCGAATTAAGAAAGTAGATTCTTTTGTCGTGGATCTTTAACTGGTTCCAGGTGATCATTTCAAAAAGCTCGTCGAGAGTTCCAAATCCACCAGCAAGAACGATGGCGGCATCGCAGGATTCGTACATCATTTTTTTTCGACTGTGCATATCAGGGACGATGGCCAGTTCTGTAAGGCCTTCGTGCTGCTGTTCCCATTCTACCAACACTTTTGGTATAATACCGATTACAGCACCTGCATGCTTCAGCACTGCGTCTGCAACAATACCCATAAGGCCTTTTTTTCCTCCGCCGTAAACAAGTTTGATGTTCAGTATGGCGATGAGCTTTCCCAGCTCCCCCGCATGTTGCGCGAATAACGGATTGTTACCCAGCCTGGAACCACAAAAAACAGCGACGCTTTTGATCTTGCCCATGTACTATTCCCGTATTATGACACTCCAAGATAGGCGAAATTTTACCCTTCATCGTAGCCTGGGCGTCAAGTGTAAAGATTAATTATCTTCATCCACTGGAAAAGTTTCCCAGTCAATAAACATACTCTATGTCATCGGCGGTTTTGCTCTCTTTTGTATTAGGCTATTTCCTGGTATTGATCCTGGTGTCGTATTTCACGTCAAAAAACTCATCGGATAACGCCACTTTTTTTATTGCCAACCGTAAATCAAAATGGTACCTGGTAGCTTTCGGACTGATAGGGACCGCACTTAGCGGGGTTACGTTTATTTCTGTTCCGGGAGAAGTAGGGTCGGCAAGCGGGGCGCAATTCAAATATTTCCAGTTTGTTTTGGGCAATGCCATTGGTTACGTAATTGTGGCTACCGTGCTGCTTCCTTTGTATTATCGCATGGGTCTCACCTCTATTTATGAAGTGATTCAGCGAACGCTTGGCAATGTCAGTCACAAGACCGCTGCCGCTATCTTTCTTGTGTCAAGAATCATCGGTTCTGCCTTCAGACTTTACCTGGTTGCTATCGTTTTGCAACGCTTTATTTTTGATGATATGCATGTTCCCTTCTGGCTGACGATCGTGATCTGCCTTACATTGATTTGGAGTTATACGTTTAAAGGGGGACTGAAAACGATCATCATAACGGATACGCTGCAGACAGTATTTCTAGTGGCTTCGGTTTTTCTTTCCATATATTTTATCTGTCGCAGCCTGAATCTTGACATTGTTTCGTCATTCACGACGATCAGGGATAGTGGGTACTCAAAGATTTTTTTTACAGATGATTTTGTCAGCAATAAATTTCACGTCACGAAGCAGTTGCTGGGCGGAATATTTGTGACGATAGGGATGTTCGGGCTTGACCAGGATCTGATGCAGAAAAATCTGAGTTGCAAAAATATCCGTGATGCGCAAAAGAACATGTTCACTTTCACGGGCACCTTCGTTGTCGTGAACCTGTTTTTCCTGAGTGTCGGGGCGCTGCTTTATGTATATGCGCAAAAAAATGGTATTGCGATCCCGCTTGATAATATTACGCACAAACCAAGGACTGACTACCTGTTCCCGGAAATTGCCCTCAATCATTTTAAAGGATTGCCTGCTATAATATTCATGTTGGGCTTAACAGCTGCAACCTTTGCCACTACCGACTCTGCGCTAACTGCGTTGACTACTTCCTTCTGTGTAGATTTCCTGGGTTACGGTAAAGCTGGTGTCGATGATGGAAAAGCAAGCGTGCGAAACAGACACTTTGTGCATGTGGCATTCTCGGTGCTTATCCTTATTGTGATTTTGCTTTTTAATGCGATCAATGATTCTTCTGTTGTAAGTGCAATATTTAAAGTGGCTACGTTTACCTATGGTCCGCTGATCGGACTGTATGCATTTTCGCTTTATGCGAAACGGCGCCAGGTGGTGGATGCGGCAACGCCGATAATATGTGTCATTGCACCATTGCTTTGTTATGTAATAGACAAAAACTCGGTGAGCTGGCTTGGCGGATATGTTTTCGCCGAGGAGCTGATCATCGTCAATGGTTTGCTGACATTTTTGGGGTTGCTATTGCTGTCGAAGAAGGCCGCTCTGAAGGTGTAGTTTGCTGCATTATATTTTTGATGCGTACGGGTGGCTTTGTTTGCCGGAGTTATTAAAGTGAGAATCTGTGTTTTACCTGGCGGGATTTGATCGATTGGGTTCGCCCATTTGTAGAAATTGGTCCAGCTTCCAGCGTTCAGCGACGTTCCAGGCATGTTCCAGGTATGTTCAGCTTCCAGCGTTCAGCGATGTTCAGGGCATGTTCCAGCTTCCAATTGCCGATTGCTAAAACTCCCTGGCTATCTTTGCAAAAATGCTCTCTTGGACATCATTAATCCTCTTGCTGAACTTTACGCTGAGCGGTTTTCTACAGAAGAAGATCCGGCACTGTCTGTAATCGCTGAAAATACAAGGGCCAACCATGCTCATGCACATATGCTGAGCGGCCACCTGCAGGGAAAATTTTTGCAGATGATCAGCCAGATTATGCAGCCAAAAAATGTACTTGAAATAGGTACGTTCACTGGATACAGCGCGATCTGTCTTGCCAAAGGATTGCAACAGGGTGGGAAAGTACACACCATCGAACTCAGAGAAGCAGAGATTATCACCGCACGCAGGAATTTTAACATTGCGGGAGTAGAGGATAAAATTATTTTGCACGCAGGGAACGCACTGGATATCATTCCCACAATCGACCTGGAATGGGATCTTGTTTTTATTGATGCCGACAAACCGGCATATATCGATTATTACAAAGCCATCCTTCCAAAACTCAGAAATGGCGGAGTAATTCTCGCAGACAACGTGCTTTTTCATGGGCTTGTTCTGCAGGATGAACTTACCAATAAAAGCGCCCTCGCCATCAGGGAATTTAACCAGTTTTTGCGGGGCGATGATTCGGTTGACAAAGTATTGCTTACCATCAGGGATGGTTTGTTTTTTATCAGGAAAAAATAATGATGCGATTTATTCATTCAGTACTAATTGGGCTTGTTGTAATATTTATTTCTCAGCCTCTTGCTGCCCAGAAGGAACAGGATATCCTTCAATATATTGCCACCTATAAAGAGCTGGCGATTCGTGAAATGCAGCGGACAGGCGTTCCGGCGGCGATCAAACTCGCACAGGGCATTCATGAAACCATGGCCGGAAAAAGTGACCTGGTACTCAGGTCAAACAATCATTTCGGAATCAAGTGCAAGGATACATGGAAGGGTGACAAGGTTTACCATGATGACAACGCGAGG
>JBDTEB010000245.1:0-5563 GCA_039922795.1 Chitinophagaceae bacterium | reverse complement strand
TCTATATTCATGATCGGCCTGTATTGCGCTGTTCGCAACCATTCTTTCCAGGCTTTTTCCGACTCGGCGGTCAAAAGGTTCTCTCGTTTGAATCCATTTTCCAGCGCGAACTGAAGTGCTCCATCCCCTACCAGCATGATATGTGGCGTTTTTTCCATCACCATTCTCGCTACCGAGATTGGATGCATGATGTTTTCAATAGCCGCTACTGATCCGCATCGTCCGCGTTCGTCCATTATACAGGCATCCAGCGTAACCTTCCCGTCGCGATCCGGAAGACCTCCGTAACCGACTGTTTGGATGGAAGGATCTGCCTCGGTAATCTTCACCCCTGCTTCCACGGCATCCAGCGCCCTTCCCTTCGTTCCAAGAATTTTCCACGCTTCGGCATTTGCCGCCCTGCCAAAATCCCAGGTGGAGAGTACGATAGGAAAATCTTTTTTCGTTCCATACCTTTTATCCTCACCTGCAAATAGGGAGGATCTATAGGCCAGGAAAGATGCACCCGTAAGAAAACTGCTTTTCAAAAAAGACCGTCTTTTAGACATGTTGGATTTTTAGTTATATGAAGCCGGGAATTGGAAGTATTATTTCGGCGCAACCAGCCCTTTATTGAACTGGTAAGATTCGCCCTGTTTCATAAAAAATTCGGGAAACTTATTTTCCGGTCCTGACCGCAGGATCAATGTACCTGAAATATTATGCACCAGTACTTTCTCATCCATATGGCTTACGGTTAAGCGTCCGTCGATGGCGATAATATCTGCGTAAGGTGTATGAATAACGTACCGCATATTGCCCCATGGCTGCAGATCGAAAAAGGCTTCACCCCTGATCCAGAGGTCGCGATCAACAGTAGCGAGCCAGGGTGTACCGTAACTGAACCGGGTGTTTGGATTAAGCCAGACCCTTGATCCTCCCGGCAATGATTCCCTTTTCACCTCTTTTTCTTTTGTGGAGAAACTGGGTGCATTGGAAAAATGAAGTGTTTCTTTTGTGACAAACCATAGGAGTCCTACGAAGCAAATGCCGATGAGCCACCGGAAAAGTGGATCGGAAAAAGTAGTCTTATCCGGGTTTCTAACTTCCGTCATTTTTAAAAAAAGTTGATTGAGTTGCGATACATTGCAAGAATTACAATGCAAGATATTTATGTTTGCGTTGAAAACAAAGCAAACCGATTAACATGAGCATGGTAGATTCATTTGAAAAAATACCCGTCCGAATCTTTGATACCAACAAAGATGGATCGGCATTTATCGCAAGAGAAATCTCTAACCTGATCCGGGAAAAAAAGGCCGCAGGCCAGAAATGCGTGCTGGGACTGGCCACTGGCTCCTCTCCAAAAACGCTGTACATGGAGCTTGTCAAATTGCACCGGGAGGAGGGGCTGAGCTTTTCTAACGTGGTAACTTTCAATCTCGACGAATATTATCCCATCGACAATGATGCGCTGCAAAGTTATTACCGCTTTATGCAGGAGCACCTCTTCAGCAAAGTGGATATCGATCAATCTAACTGCCACATACCAAATGGTGAGTGGAAGAAAGAAGAAATAAAAAAATATTGCGATACTTATGAGACGATGATTGCCGAGGCCGGCGGCATCGACCTTCAGATCCTCGGGATTGGTAACAATGGTCATATCGGTTTTAACGAACCGGGGTCCAGTCAATTCTCTAAAACCAGGTTAATACCGCTAGATAATTCCACCAGGATTGCCAACGCTCTGGAGTTTCAGAATATTTCTGAAGTGCCAAGACTGGCTGTAACGATGGGTATAGGCACCATCCTCAGGGCAAAGAGGATCATACTGATGGCCTGGGGGCCAATGAAGGCGCCAGTGATCCGGAAGGCAGTTGAAGGCCATGTCTCGGAGCAAATTCCCGCTTCCCTGCTGCAACAACATAATGATACGATTTTCGTACTCGACAGCATAGCAGCGTCTGACCTTACCCGTTATAAGTATCCCTGGCTTACCGGTGAAACGGAATGGACGCCAAAAATGATTAAAAAGGCCGTGGTCAACATGGCGCTTAAAATGCAGAAGCCGGTGTTAAGTCTTACCAATGGTGACTATAACGACAATGCCCTCAGCGATCTGCTGGTAGAAAAAGGCGATGCCTATGAGATTAATCTGCAGGTTTATTATATGTTGCGCGACAGCATCACAGGCTGGCCGGGCGGCAAACCCAATGCGGTAATTCCCTCCCACCCCGAGCGTTCATCGCCATATCCCAAGACCTGCCTGATCTTTTCTCCACATCCTGATGACGATATCATTAGTATGGGCGGAACATTCATGAGGCTACAGGATCAGCATCATAATGTACACGTAGCCTATCAAACCAGCGGGAATATTGCGGTCACAGATGAATTCGTTACCCGATTCCTTGATTTCGCGGTCGGTTTTGAAGACCAGTTTGGTATCGACAGCAAAAAATCGCATGAGATCCTGGCAAATGCCCAGGCATTTCTCATCAACAAAAAGAACAGTCAGACCGATACTGCGGAGATACGCAGCATCAAAGGGTTGATCCGGCGATGTGAGGCCCGCGCCACCTCCCGGTATGTGGGACTCAAAGACGACCAGATCCATTTTATGAATCTCCCCTTTTACGAGACCGGAACGATAGAAAAAAATCCTATGGGTGAGAAAGATATCGAGATCACCATGGAACTGCTCCGCAAGATCAAACCTCAGCAGATCTTTTGTGCTGGCGACCTTGCAGATCCGCACGGAACGCATAAGGTTTGTCTTGAAGTCGTCTTCGAATCATTCCGCAGGATTAAAAAAGCCGGTGACAGCTGGATAGCCGACTGCTGGATCTGGCTGTACAAAGGAGCCTGGCAGGAATGGGATATCAGTGAAATAGAAATGGCGATTCCGATGAGTCCGGACCAGGTGATGAAAAAAAGATATGGCATCTTCATTCACCAGTCGCAGAAAGACATGGTACCGTTCCAGGGCAGTGACAACCGCGAGTTCTGGCAGCGGGCCGAAGAGAGAAACAAGAACACCGCAGAATCTTACGCTCAGTTGGGACTGACGCAATATGCGGCGATGGAGGCATTTGTCAGGTGGGTGGAATGATATTTAAAAGCTTTTCCGTCAACACTCACTCAGGCTAATAGGAATATTAATGGCCAGTCCCCCGTCGGAAGTTTCCTTGTATTTGCTGCTCATGTCAACGGCGGTGTCCCACATGGTTTTTATCACGGCGTCGAGCGAAACTTTTGCATAATCGGGCATGCTTTGAAGCGCAAGCTGAGAGGCAGTTATGGCTTTGATTGCTCCCATGGTATTTCTTTCTATACACGGTATCTGAACAAGTCCGCCAATAGGATCGCAGGTTAGTCCGAGATGGTGCTCCATGGCTATCTCGGCAGCCATCAACACCTGTCGCTGGCTACCTCCCAGGCATTCAGTGAGCGCTGCAGCCGCCATGGCGGAAGAAACACCGATCTCTGCCTGGCAGCCACCCATGGCAGCGGATATGGTTGCCCCCTTTTTAAAGATGCTCCCAATCTCGGCTGCGGTGAGTAAAAACTGTATGATCTTTTCTTCAGATCCATTCTCACAGAAGAGTATTAAATACTGAAGCACTGCGGGAATTACACCCGCCGCGCCATTTGTCGGTGCCGTCACCACTCTGCCGAATGACGCATTCTCTTCGTTAACAGCGAGGGCGAAACAGCTCACCCAATCCAGCGTGTACTTGAAATCATGGCCGCCTTCCCTGATTGCGGTTACCCATGACTGGTAGTCGTTGTAATTTTTTCCTTTGAGAAGTTTTGCGTTAAGATCGAAGGCGCGCCGTTTGACATGTAAACCTCCGGGCAGCACACCTTTGGAGTGAGCTCCACGGAACATGCATTCTGCCATCACCTTCCATATCTTCAAAAGACCGGCACGGGTTTCAGCCTCCGGGCGCCATGCATTCTCATTCTCCAATACAACCTCGCTTATTGACAGGCCCGTCTTCATGCACCACAGCAGCAGTTCGTCTGCCTCGTTGACAGGGAAAGGGAGTATCACCTGAAAAGAAGACCCTGCCTGTTCCCCTTCCTGTTTTACAAACCCACCGCCTACGGAGTAATAGGTCATGGAAATTTTTTCCCCGGAATGAAACGTGGCCAGAAAGCTTAGTGCGTTGGGGTGATAAGGAAGGGACTCTTCAAATAGAAATTCGATGTCTTCAGCAGGGTTAAAATCGATTTCGTGAATTCCACCCAGCACGATCTTTTTCATCGCCTTAATGTCCTGCATCCTCGCTTGGATGTATTCGACTTCGAAAGTCACGGGATCTTCGCCGCTAAGTCCAAGTTGAATGGCGATATCTGTTCCATGCCCTACTCCCGTTTTTGCAAGTGAACCGTACAACAATATTTCGATCGAAGTCACCTGATAGATGAGCTCCTTTTGCCTTAGTTCGTCAACAAAACGCTGCGCGGCGCGCCAGGGGCCAAGGGTATGGGAACTTGAGGGTCCGACCCCAATCTTGAACATATCGAATACCGAGATCGCTTCGTGTGACAATGGCTGACAATTTATTCAAAGATAAACCAAGCGGCCAGTTGTACGTGTCTAGATATGCAGGATGTCTGGCAGGAATTACCGCGCCGTAGCTACCAGGGTAACATCAAAAATAAGCATGGAATTTCCGGGTATCCTGGTACCTGAACCGGCCGACCCGTATCCGAGGGAGGATGGAATATACATGGTGATCTTTCCGCCTTCCTTGACCAGCGGCACGCCGATCTGCCAGGCCCTGATGAGGTTGGATAGATAATCCTGGAATGGAGCGGTTGTGGTTTGATCAAAAACGCTGCCGTTAGCCAGCATACCTTTGTACAAAACGGAGACGAGGGCACATCTGGTGGTGGCAGCACCCGTACCTGGTGAAACGATGCGGTAATACATGCCACTACAGTGTTTAACAGCATCGGTGATGCTGTTGGCCGCAAGGTAATCCTCCACCACTTTTACTTCTGCTGCAGGTGCCACAAACGCGCAGGCATCGTAATTGCAGGAATAGTTGTCGGGTTTTATACAGGAGAAAGAAAAAAGACAAACGCTAAAAGCGGCGACTATGGCAGTTAGTTTCATAATTGGTACTGAAAAATTGGTGCTGAATTATTGAAGAATTTGCAAATATACTTTTCCTGCTGCGATTTATGACGATTGGCAACATGAGCATTCTTCCATTTATCCCCCACCAATCACAAAGCGTCATTGACTTCCGCATTTGGTTCAGCTGCTTGAGTATCGTGCTTCCTGGCCTTCAACTCAAGATATCGCTGTTCATTCATCTCCCATTTGTATTTCTTGGAAAATATGGCCACAAAAGAAACGATCAGTATCATGGCAATGAGGAGAACCAGGGGGCTAAACTCATGATTGGAGATCTGGCTATTAAGATCCATGTCTGCCCTTTTGAACCAGCCGGAGAAGAAGTTGATCAATATGGGAATGGCAAACAGCAGGCCCAGGGGTATGCCCATCAGCCACTGCTTGAAAACTTTTTTTTCTTTCAGGCGGTTTTCTTCCCGCCACGTCATG